>NZ_UGOD01000003.1 GCF_900461525.1 Legionella busanensis
GTGATAGCAAAAGGAATCTTTACTCAGGCTAAATATGACCTACAAGCTGCCATTGTTGTATTTTTAGTTGCGCTACCATTGTGTTTAGGTATTGCTTTAGCCTCAGAAGCACCTATGTTTTCCGGTATTATTGCCGGAATAGTAGGGGGGATTGTTGTTGGTATGGCTAGTGGTTCAGCGCTAGGCGTGAGTGGGCCAGCTGCAGGACTTGTGGCGATTGTTTTAGGGGCTAAGGAAACTCTAGGTTCTTGGGAAGCATTTTTACTAGCAGGGCTCATAGCTGGAATATTACAGATTATAGCTGGGTTTCTACGTGGGGGTATTATTGCTTATTATTTTCCATCAGCTGTCATAAAAGGTATTTTAAGTGGTATTGGCATTATTATCATTTTAAAACAGATCCCACATTTACTTGGATATGATATCTCCCCGCTGCTTACCGATTTAACTAATGGAAAGCTCTCTCAAATTGAAGACGCATTCAATAACATCAACCCTGGTGTAGTTATTATTAGCATCATATCACTTGCTTTGATGATACTTTGGAATCAACTCATTGCTAAAGGCTATAAAATATTCAAAATATTACAAGCGCCACTGATGGTAGTATTGCTTGGTCTTTTTTTTGCTTGGCTTTATGAGAATAAATGGCTGCCTTTCCATTTAGAGGCAGCAGAATTGGTACAAATACCAGAATTTCAAAAAATTACTGACTTAGCTGATGCAATAACATTACCTGATTTTAGTCAACTAAGTAATCTTGCTGTATATCGCGCTGCAGCAGTCATTGCTCTCGTAGCAAGTTTAGAAACGCTATTATGTGTAGAAGCCACAGATAAGCTTGATCCGCATAAAAGAGTCACGCCAACAGACCGAGAGCTTAAAGCACAGGGATTAGGTAATATAATTTCCTGCTTAGTGGGCGGATTACCTATTACACAAGTGATTGTACGCAGTACAGCAAATATAACGTTTGGTGCTAAAACTAAATTATCAACTATCTTACATGGTACTTTTCTATTAGTCTGTATACTTGTTATTCCAACCTTGTTAAACCATATTCCTTTAGCGTCCCTTGCAGCTATTCTCATTATTATCGGGTATAAGTTAGCCAGCCCATCAATTTTTAGACAAATGTATAAAATGGGCTGGGAACAGTTTTTACCCTTTATCATTACCGTAATTGGCATTGTATTTAATGATTTGCTTTTTGGCATTAGTATAGGTTTTGCCGTCGCTATCTTCATCATTTTGCGCCATAATTATCTAAATTCACATGATACGCGAATCTATATTGAAAAAGGTATTACGTATCATATGGAGCTTGCTGAAGAAGTAACTTTTTTAAATAAAGGCAGCATCATCAACGATTTTAAACAAATTCCCCCAAAGGCTACGCTTATTATTGACGCCAACCGTTCGAAATATATCGATAATGATGTACGTGAGGTCATTAATAACTTTCTTCAAAGTGCTAAAATAAAAGAAATTTCAGTTAAATTGCGAGGAATAGAACCATGCACACGTTAACTAAAGAGCAACAGCAAAATATTTCCCCAACGCAAGCGGTTGGCTTACTCAAAGCAGGCAACCAACGCTTCATTAATAATATTAAAATTAATAACAAATTATTGCGACAAGTACAGGAAGCTTCTAAACAACAGTCTCCTTTTGCTGTAGTTTTAAGTTGTATGGATTCGCGAACGCCAGCCGAGCTAATCTTTGATCAAAAATTAGGATATATTTTTAGTTTACGTATTGCTGGTAATATTCTTAATGATGATATTATTGGTAGTTTAGAATTTGCCTGTAAGGTAGTAGGTGTTAAACTCATCGCTGTGATAGGCCATAGTGGATGTGGTGCGATTCAAGGCGCCTGCAATAAAGTCAAGCTTGGGAAATTAAGTCAGTTGCTGTCAAAAATTAATCCAGCAATTGATAAAGCTAAGAAAAAATTTCCAGCTCTCAACCCAGACACCCCAGAATTTGTACAACAAGTAACTCAATTAAATATTGAGCTTACTGTTGATGAAATAAGTAAGCGCAGCAAAATCCTTAGTGAGCTTTTGAAAGAATATAAGATAGCGATAATCGGTGGTTTATATAATATTGAAAATGGTGAAGTAGAGTTCTTTGAAAAAGATAAAAACTGAAATTTTCAGCTTAAAAGGCAGAAAAAACCATAACCTCTTTTGCCGTACAAAGATAGGATTACTTTCTCTATGAGGGCCAAATAAGTATAGAAAATGATTATACCTCTACAAGAAATAGAGTTAAATATTTAAAAATTATTATTTCTAACCAGAAAATAATAGTTTTTCCTTTCATCTGTATATAGATCGTTTTTCGAACGATTTGAAAGGATAGGGGATTATGACAATTTAACTTTGATTTCAGTTCGTAAACGCTAGCCATTAATCAATGTTCATTTTGGTAAAAGATAACTGAGTTTATGAACAGTCATCAAAACTGGTTTCTATAGTTGTTATGAAATTTTCTAAACGTGATGAGTAAGTACTTAAATCTACTTCCAGTAGCTCTAAAAGGCAGTATCTGTATAATAAATTTAATTTGTGAAAAATGTACAAACATTCTGATCCATTAGGTATGTTTTTCTTTTTTTCCACATGAAACAGTTGATTTCTATTTGTTTTGATTTTATCGATCATTGGAATTAGAGTAACTTCATTGATTTGCTTTTTAAAAATACTAGTTCCTTTAAGAAGGATAGTTTCTTGAATAACTTCTTTAAAATTTTGAGGTTTTTCTCTTATAAGGAAGGCTTTAAATAGTGGTTCAAAAACTTGACTCAACAATGCTAGCCTTAAATCTATTAAAAATTCCATAGTGGATGTAGTATATAGATACATTCTATATGGAAAATCGTAGTTATTTTTGAATGGAATCCACTTCGGGAATATTTGATCATAATTGAAAGTGGCAATATCTATAAGACATGCACAATTTTTCTTAAGATCACCATATGAGGAGTAGGCTACTAGGAAATTCTCATATAATTGAGTAGATTTCTTCTCAAGCTCATCATCATAATGGCTATCAATTGTATTACTTACTTCTATCTTTTGTATATTGGGGAAATATCTTAAAAATAGCATTTTTATCTCATATAGAGATAAGAAATTATCACGCAATGTATCAATATTAACTAGTTTACTGGTCGTAATAATCACCTCAATATCGAAATTAATGAAGTTGATATTAACTGCATAATTAACATTATTATCAACATAGTTAAAAGTATTAGTTATTGGTTGAATGTAACATGTACCAATCCTGGGTTTAGCTAATAATATTGTGATTTTGTTACAAGTTAAGTTTTTATTGCTCATTAGATAGTTCCCTGTAATATATTGGGCGACTGATGTTAACAATTTTAAATATTTGCTTTACAGAAAACTCACCTGATTTCTTTAGTTTCTAAGCTGATTGGCTTTCTCAGTTATTAGACTTCGGGGCCTGCCGCCAACTCTTCCCTTTGCTCTCGCCGCATCAACACCTGCTTGAAGGCGCTCACGAATTAACTCTCGTTCCATCTCAGAAAAAGCCGCACATATATTAAACATTAACATTCCTATCGGAGTAGAGGTATCAATCTTATTCTCTAAAGATTCTAAATTTATACCGCGCTCTTTAAAGTCTAATATCATTTCTGCAAGTTTGATCATTCTCCTGCCAAGCCTATCCAACCGAACAACACAAACTGTATCTCCTTTACGAAGCTTTGCTAACAAGTTATTGAGCTCCTTGCGATCAATTTTAGCTCCACTGATTTTTTCACTAAATATTTCATCACAACCAGCATCTTTTAATTTTTGAATTTGAATGTCTAGACTTTGATCGTTTGTGGAAAAGCGAGCACAACCGAATTTCATATACCGTCCTTAGAGTATAACATTGTCCCAAAAACCTAAATTACCAGAGGTTTCGAGACAATAGGTTTTGGGAGTAGTTTTGGAATCCCAATTTAAGGAGTAAATATGAAAAATTCGATAGAATATGGAGGTGTCCCAAAAACCCAAGTATTTAATTCAGGTAATACCCGTTTCTATATTCATAATTAATATGCTTCTTAGGGACTAGCTTATTGTTAAGTTCATGCCTTTTAAGAAAATTTCATCAAGAAAAACACACATATAATTTAAGGTTAAAAATATTAAGCATCAAAAACTAAGGGCATACAAAGTAGATGAAATACAGATGTTATTAGATTACTCTGCTTTTTTATATCAGGCTACCTGGATACTGCTAATTAGAACAGCTAAGTAGCTGGTACAGCAGATAAAGAAGTTTCATTAATGGGTATATCAACTAATTCTTTTGATAGTCCTTTCCGTTTTCCATCTTTTATTTTGTTAATACCAAAAAAGCTGAGGCCGCTAGAAAAAATGGCAGAAAGTGAAGAAACAATGCCAAATGTTATTTGGGTTTGAAGCAAAGTCATTCCGATACCAATGCCTAAAGCACAAATTGGTGACCCAATAAAACAAGTCGCTACTAGGCAACCAATACTAGCTACAATAAGCAGCACGCCTATAGTCACGGCAATACCTCCAAATACTTGTTTACTAATTGAAGGAGCTCCTGAGGCATATTGTGCGAGAAATATTAAATCCTCCCTTGCCTCACTATTTAAATGATCGCTTTTGAGTATATTTAAATTATGAAGTATTCGTGTATAAAAGCGATAATCTATTTCTTCATTATTAGCTAATCTCTCTGTAATCTCAGATTGAATTAAGGAGGTGGTATTTTCAAAACTTATTTGCAATAAATTTTGCCTTTGAAAATAGGCTTGAAGTGAAGAAAGCTCATATTCAAAAATTTTTTTCTCGGTTTTAGACAGGTCAAAAGAAAAGAGCCAAGTAGACCTTTTTGTTTGAGAAAAATAATTATTGGAAGTTTGCCCAGTTTGAAACTCATCTGGTAAATCTCCTGCTTCAGGAATATGTGTTGATTCAATAAGTTCATCTAAGAGTAATAAGAAACTCTTATCTTGTACCTTACTTTCAACTAACCGATACATTTCCCATAGAAAACCACAAAGTCTCAAGTAGTTAATTTGTGCACAATAAATTTCAGGTGCTATAACTTCAGGATTTAAAGCAGGCAGTACGGTAGTATTAGTTGAGGTTAATAAAGTTAATTTTTCCTGGATATAAAGCAAACAACCACGCACTTCTTCTGGAAGACCTAAAGGATGTTTCTTATCGTAATTTTTAAGACGAGATAAAATCTTATTACTTAAGTTATCTACCAATAAAGAGGGAGCGTTTTTTATATTTTGCAAAAACTCTTCACCTTGAGCTACGTTTCTTTTAATCCATGTGATACGTTCTTTTGTCTCCCTGATGGATTGCTGGCATTGAACTATCTGATTTTGATAATCGTCAATATCTTTTTCTAATTTAAAGCGTTTATTTTTTAAATTATTTAATTCGTTAGTTAAGGATATAGTTTTACCAGCGGAAAATAGATCGTCGATAGTATGAAGAATACTGGTATTATTAGAAGAATGTCCATGATGAGATTCATGGTATTGAATATCTTGAGTAGTACGAAGATCAGCTATAGATAATTGTGTTTCTATTGATGAAATCTTTAATTGTACTTGGGTGAGTGAGGCTTGTATAAGATGTATACTTGCTTCTGCTTTTTCTATCTTTTTTGAGAGTTTTAGAACTTTCTTTTTATGTATAGGTCGTTCACTTTTCCAACCCTCAATATTAGCTTTATTAAAAATTACATTTTCATAAGGCATTACAAATCGTCTTTTTAGATCAAAAAATGCATATTAAATTAAATTTAAGTCCATTTCAAATTTATTTTGAACTACATGAAAATTAAATAATCAATTTCTTGAGATTCATAGAAAAGCAAACCTTCACCTCAAAGTTAGAATAACAATTTTTATAAAAAAATAGGGGGGAGGAAGGAAGCTTTCATTACGTCTGATTACTGAGTTAATTAGGTAAATCTGACTTTTAATTTATTTAATAACTTCTGTCAGCGTCCCAAAAACCCATAGTAAGAAACAGAAATTAAAATAGTATTCTGCTCAAAAGTAAAGCGATGAATACATGCACTTTTGATTAAGAAGTATGATAAATGTTCTAATCGGAGTAAATTTTATATGATTTAAAATCAATAAATTACCTAGTAGCTGACTCAATTCTTAAATAGACCATCACCTAATACTCCGATAGGAAAAATAATTTCTAATTGCAATAAATTACAGACCTTTAAGTGTATTTAAATTAGTTGAAATGTTTAAATTAAGGCTCGACAATGTTAAAATAAACTTTATTTTGTTATCTTTTGCATATCCTAAACGATGATGTGCGGTTTTAACTCTAACGACGCCAATTAATGCTAATAGGCAGACCCTTCTAAAATTCGAACTGAAGATTACATAGGCTTAATTAAAGAATGAATATGCCAAATAAGTTGAAATCATGTAATAAGGTTAAATTAAGATTAAGGTTTTTCCCATGTTAGAAGTTAGAAGCGTCAGTATGAATTTTGGAAAAAAATCCCTATTTCAAAATGTTGATTTAATCCTATTGCCGACTAAGCGCTATGGTATAGTTGGTGCAAATGGAACAGGTAAATCTACATTTTTAAAAATTTTAGCAGGTGAAGAATCCTCTATCAGCGGGAGTGTTGAAAAGGCGAAGAATCTTAAAGTTGGTATATTAAAGCAAGATCACTTTCGATATGAAGCCGATTCGCTTTTGGATGTGGTAGTTCAAGGAAATGCAAGATTATGGGATGCGCTCACCGAAAAGAATAAAATATATGCTAATGAGCAATTTACAGAAGAAGATGGTTATCGCGTGGGTGAGCTTGAAGAAATTATTATGCAAGAAGGGGGATATGAAGCAGAGTCCACCGCTAAGAACATTTTACTTGGTTTAGGCATTAATGAAAAATTCCATAATAGCCCCTTAGGTGCCTTATCTGGTGGCTACAAGCTTCGCGTTTTGCTGGCACAAGTTTTATATCAAAATCCAGACATTATGCTGCTCGACGAACCTACGAACCACTTGGATATCTTATCGATAGCTTGGCTTGAATCATTCTTAAAAACAACTTTTACGGGGCTGCTCATTTTCATTTCACATGACCGTAATTTTCTCAACAATGTATCAACTAATATACTCGATATTGATTATGATACTATTCATAATTATCATGGTAATTATGATCAATTTGTTGTTGCTAAAGAGACAAAGCTTATCCTTAAACAAAGTGAATTAAAAAATCAACAGAAAAAAATTGAAGAAATGCAGGCCTTTGTAGATCGATTTGGCGCTAAAGCAAGTAAAGCCACTCAAGCAGCTTCTCGTCAAAAAATGATTGATCGCATCGAATTGGTTGAGATAAAAGATTCTAATATTTGTAAACCATATTTTAATTTTCAACAGAAAAAAACCTCGGGTAAATCAGTTATTAAGGTTGATAATATTCATAAACAATTTAATGAAAAAATTGTATTAAAAGAGGTTGGATTTAATATTAATCGCGGTGACAAATGTGCAATTATTGGCCCTAATGGAATCGGCAAATCAACGTTATTAAAAATTTTATTAAATGAACTTCAACCAGATAAAGGTTATTTTGAATGGAGCGAAACGATTAAAGCTGGGTATTTCTCCCAGGATTATCACCTGCAGTTGGACCCAACTCGAACCGTGTTAGAGTGGATGGAAGAGAAAGTTGTAGCTACATCTCAGGAGATAAGAAAAGTATTAGGCCAGGTGTTATTTCGTGGCTCAGATGTAGATAAGAAGATTGGGTTGTTAAGTGGTGGTGAATCGGCAAGATTAGTGATGGCTAAACTAATTTTAGAAAAAAACAACGTGTTAATCCTTGATGAACCGACTAATCACCTTGATCTTGAATCAATTGACGCCTTAGTAGAATCTATTCAAGATTTTACCGGCACTGTATTATTCGTAAGCCATAATCGACATTTTATCGACAGCATCTCAAATCGGGTAATAGTCTTAACCGAACGGTATGGCGCTCAAAATTACCTAGGAAATTATAAAGATTATCTTGATCAGTTTGGCACGGATTATCTCGCAACAGCTTAAAGCGATGCCATCATAGCAATTAACGAGACTAAAAACTATAAGGACTATAGGGCTGAAGGCCAGAAAAGTATAACAGAGAACAAAAAGAACTGGTTAATTTACCCAAGCATAAATAGTATTTAAATTAATATAGGTAAGGGGGGCTAGAGACTAAAGCCTAATATGTAACAAAAAAGGTATAGTTGATGGACAGAAATTCTAATGATCCACTGCACGGCACTACCCTAGAAACCATTTTAAAGAGTTTGTTAATTTGTTATGGCTGGGAAGGCTTGGCCGAGCGGGTCAAGATTAATTGTTTTTATTCGAACCCTAGCATCAATTCAAGCCTTAAATTCCTACGCAAAACACCATGGGCCAGAATTAAGATTGAAACCCTTTATCGTGATTACTTAAAAAATAAAGATTGCGGCAACTCATTGTTACGGGAGTAATAAATAATATGAAAGATGTTTTCATTAATAAAGAACACGTTGAACTCTTTAAAATTCTTAAATTTGAAGGTATCGCTTCCAGTGGAGCAGAAGCTAAGGATATGATAGCTGCGGGCAATGTATTAGTAAATGGTCTAATAGAAAAACAAAAAAGAAAAAAAGTGGTTGCTGGAGATACGATTGAATTGAATGGAGAGGTCTTTCTACTACAGTTGAGTGCTAATTAATATTTTTCTACACCTAGGTTCTATCTAGTTAGAATGGGTGAAAATCAAGAAGGCTCATAATGTCCCAAAAATCCATAATATAGTATTATATCATATATTGATATATATCATTATTTGATATAAAATTTTTTTATGAATTGGACAATAAAAATAACAAATAAAGCTGCTAAACAAATTGAGAAGCTTTCTAAATCAGCTAAGGCTACCTTATTGCTTTTACTTCGAGATATAGAAAAAAGTGGCCCAAGCACAAGTGGTAGCTGGAAAAATTATGGAAAGTTAAAGGGCATGATAGGTGATAAACGCCATTGTCATTTAATGAAAGGTAAGCCAACTTATGTTTGTTGCTGGGAAGTTGTCGACAAACAAATAAAACTTATTGAGGTGTATTATGTCGGAACGCATGAAAAAGCCCCCTACTGAAGCTATTGCTATGGTTACCTGGCATGGAGAATATTATGCATTACCAGTAGGGGTTATTGAGAAATATAAAGTTAAAAAAGAAAATAAAAATAATTTTTCTATTGATGATATTTTTGGCGAACTTATTGAGGAGCACGGTGAGCCTGGACTTTTGCTAAAAGGGTTAAGGCATCGAGAGGGCTTAAGTCAAATTGAATTTGCTAAATTACTAAATATTTCCCAGACTAATTTATCTGCTATGGAAAATGGTAGACGTGCCATTGGTAAAGAATTTGCGAAACGAATAGGTGAGCAATTTAATATCGATTACCGAAATTTTTTATAAATTTAATAAGAAAGTGATAGTGAGAAATTACCTTAGCTTTGAGTATAGCTCGTAATCCAATAAGTCTAATTACTACACTAAGCAGACTTATTAGTTGAATAGCTTCAAAACAAATATATTTTTAGTAAGTGTCCCAAAAACCCATCTTTTGTTTATTAAAAATAATTAAAGCAACGCGAACTTATCTTTCACTATACAGACAAATTTGGGAAAGCTAGAGAAGACCTCGAATCAATGGCAATTGAAGATTTTTGGGGAGTTGGCGCCTTAAGCGCAATATACGATAGAGAATTTGTAATAAAACGCTCCTTGCAAGATATGCTAATCCCAATTATAAAGGAGAAATTTGCTTTTTAGCCAAAAGAATTTGATTGAGACTACTAAATGAAAAATGTAATAAATTACTTAAAACAAAATCATTTGATACTTTCTACCGCAGAATCGTGTACTGCAGGACAAGTATTAGCAATTTTAGCGAATTTTGAAGGCTGTGGGCAATGCATTGATGTGGGCTACGTTGTCTATTCAGAATCAGCAAAAAAAGATATTTTAAAGGTTCAGCAAAGTACCATTGAGCGATATACATTAACAAGTGAACAAGTTGCCCGAGAAATGGCTTGTGGTGCTTTTTATAAAAGTAGAGCTAATGTGGTACTCGCTACCACAGGCTTAACTGGGGAGAAACCAATGGATGGTATAAAGCCTGGCACTATATGCTTTGCCTGGGGGTTTAAAGAACCTAAAACAACGGATATCATACTCTTTAGTGAAACTAAAATTTTTGAAGGCGAGCGTGCTAAAATTCAAACATTAGCAGCAGAATATGCTTTACTTGCCATACCGTCATTGCATAAAAATTTGTAGAGGTAAAAATCCATGCAAAGTGAACAAGTTAATTACGATAAACAAAAACTTATTATACAGAAACTTAACGTCAGCGCACAGTTTGAGGCAGGACAAGAAACACAAAAGCGGGTTGAATTTATCAAAACTCAGATATTACTAACTAAGCGCTCAACTCTTGTATTAGGTATCAGTGGTGGTATTGATTCAACGGTTGCTGGGCGTTTGGCACAGCTTGCTGTAGAAAGTTTACGCCAGCAAGGAGAAAAAGCTCAATTTATTGCAATGCGCCTACCTTATGGCACACAAAAGGACGAAGCCGATGCTCAACAAGCGTTAGAATTTATTAATCCAGATACTGTATATTCAGTAAATATCAAACCTGCCTGTGACGCAATGTTATCTAGCTTATTATCAAGTGGTATTCATTTTCGCGATGAGGCACAACAAGACTTTGTTATGGGTAATATTAAAGCCCGACAACGAATGATTAGCCAATATGCCGTAGCTGGCGCCACAGATGGGTTAGTCATTGGCACAGACCAAGCTGCTGAAGCACTAATGGGATTTTTTACTAAATACGGCGATGGTGCATGTGATATAGCCCCATTAGAAGGTTTAACTAAACGACGTGTGCGTAAAATTGCTATGTATCTTAACGCACCTACTTATTTAACTAATAAAGTCCCAACTGCTGATTTAGAAGATTTATCGCCGCTTAAACCTGATGAGCTAGCATTTGGTATTTCCTATAATGATATTGATGATTTTTTAGAAGGTAAAATTGTTCCTGAATCAGTTTATAAAATTATTTATGCTGCTTTTAAGGCAACAGCGCACAAACGTAGCCTTCCAGTAACACCTTAAACTTTGCCAGCAAGCCAGGCTATTCTAAAAAACAGTTTGTTTGGCTCTGTAAGATTTATTGAATAGAGATCATTTAGAATTAACGATTGAAATAAAAAGTTTCACTTATCCATAAATATTCAACAATTTAAACTTATCAGTAAAAATAGAGTAGGCCGTTAAGTAAATAACTTCTCTTAAGTCTGATTACTTTGATAATCAGACTTATATTTAAATCCTTTAAAATCAAAGGCATAAATAATTTTTTAACCAAGTAGAGTTATTTACTAATTACTTAGTAAAGTAGCAATGCAATAAATATTCTATAGTTAAAAGATATAAAAAGTTTATATGCTTATAGCCAAAATTTAAAGGATTACAAACATCAACAAGGAACGTTTATGCCTATTATCAAAACCGCTGATACAGATATTTATTATTATGATTGGGGAACTGGCAAACCCGTTATTTTAATTCATGGTTGGCCCCTTACATCCGCTAGCTGGGAATTTCAAGCACGTTTTTTAGCTGAAAAAGGGTATCGTGTTATTGCTTATGATCGACGTGGTTTTGGTCGCAGTGATTGGCCCTTTAATGGTTTTGATTATAATACGCTTGCCGAAGATCTCCATCTACTTATTGAAACTTTAAATTTAAATGATATTACTTTAGTAGGATTTTCAATGGGTGGCGGTGAAGTGGCGCGCTATCTAGCAAATTTTGGGCAGAAAAAAATTAGTAAAGCTGTATTTATTGCAGCAGTCGTCCCTTACTTATTAAAGACCGATAATAATCCTGAGGGTATAGATAAAACCGTTTTTGATGGCATCGTAGAAAATTTAGTTACTGATCGCCCTGCTTTCTTAGAAGATCTAAGTAAGCAATTTTACAGCTACTCAGTCATTAATCATACCACCTCAACTGCGTTTTTAGAATTTTTCAAATTTATGGCATTAACTGGCTCCCCTAAAGCAACGATTGATTTAGTACGAGCTTGGAGTGAAACAGATTTTCGTAATGATTTAACGCGTATTACTTGCCCTACGCTTTTCATACATGGAACAGACGATATTATTGTTCCTATTGAAAAATCAGCTAGGATAGCGACCAAACTCATTCCAAACTCAACATTAATAGAATATGAAGGTGAATCGCATGGACTTATCAATACAGCAGGCCGGCGAGTTAGTGAAGATTTATTAAATTTTATTAACTAGAAAATTTATACCGCTACATAATTTGTTCTAGCTGGCGGTATTTTTCTTCGCGAAGCACTTAATTTTTGTAACGTTTTCCTAATTTAAAATTAATCAAACAGGAACAGAAAAAATTTTTAGAAAAAATCCAGCGACATAATAGTACAGCCATAGAGTGTTACTAAATCTGGTTTATATGCTAATCAGACTTATTAGTGGGAATTATCAAAAATTTATTTTCCTATTAAAGTCTTACTATAGAAAATTATAATTAATATTAAATTTTTTAATATTATAGTTTGAGCCCGCCCTAAAAACTTGCAATCTTTATTGTTTCACTTTACGAATATTATATTAAGAATGTATGTGAGTAGCCTTTGATATCAAACAATTTTTATCCAACCAGTTTAGAGTATAGCTCCATAGGTTTTTATATTTTGAGCTAAAAAATTTCATATGGCCTATGTCTTTATAACCTAGCTTCTTTGGCTCTAAAGTTATAACCTCTGACACCATCATAGGATAAACCTTTAACATGTCTTGAACATTTTCATAGTTGGCAATAGGATCATCAGTTGCATGTAGCCATTGTGATGGAATCTCTAGCTCATTATACGAATGTTTTTGTATAGTCTGCCCAAAATCCATTGCTACATATCCTTTACCCTTGCACCACTTCTGCCATTGATAAGCAACCATTTTAGGTAATGGCTCACCCATACCTAGCCAGTGAGTTTTAGTATATCCGAATAATAGATTATTTAGGGGAATAAAAACATTTAAAAAGAAGTATGCTTGCAGTTTAAAGGGGTAATGCATATTGGATAAACTCCCTGAAGAGGAAGCAAAATTGAACATTGAGCTGATGTCTTTCGCATTATTCATTAAGCCAGCTAATTGCCCACCTGCGCTGTGTCCTATTAAATGATACGATACAGAAGGAAATAGATTTTTAAGCTTTTCTAAAACAGCTGGCATATCTAAACTTCCCCAATCTATTAAAGAGGCATTAACATCCTTAATCGAATGTTTAACTGAATCGCCAATTCCTCGATTATCGAAGCAAATTACACCATAATCATGTTCAGCTAAATAAGAAGCAAATGAATTATAAAATACTCGCTTAATACCTGTAGCAGGCGCAATCATTACTGCACCCTTAAGGACATCTGGTTTATATAAAGTGCCTGCTAATACATATCCGTCTGGACATGAAATACTGATTTCAGACTTTTCCATTAACAATCCTTTTAATTAGATAATAATGCAATCATCAACAGTGCATTATAAACTTCTTTAACCTTACTTTGATATTTTTTAGAAGTTGTTATCGCCACGTAGAATTTTAGCAATAGTTGCAGGTTCCCGTTGTAACAGTAATAAAAGGACTCTTGCAGAGCCATGTGGTGAACGGTCACCTTGTTCCCAATGTTGTAATGTCCGAGGGCTAAAACCGAAACTATCTGCAAATTGTTGCCGCGATAAGTTAAGTTTTTTCCGAATTGCGCGAACATCAATGGTTGCTGGAACTTCTATTTTATGAATTTTCGCAGCACCAGTATTCCCACGCACATAGTCAATGGCCTCTTTCATGCCTTGGACTATCTCATTACCGATGTCTCGATTGACCATACTATTATCTCCTATTCTGCTTGCATTCAGCTTTTAAAATTTGCGCAAGCGCTGTAATTTGTTTCTTTTGCTCAGGCGTTAAATTATCTTTAACACCTTTTCCATAAGCCGTTAATAAAAAAATGGGAGCGTATTCATCATAAAAATAATAAATGACTCTCACACCACCGCTTTTTCCTTTATTTTTACTGCCCCAACGAACTTTCCTTACCCCACCTGTTCCTGGAATAATATCGCCAGCGTCTGGGTTTTTAGCGATGTAGTTAATAAATTCATCGCGCTCATCTGGACTGATTACTTCCCCTACTTGTGATAAAAAGGCCGGGAATTCTATTATTGTTATCATTTTTTTCATAAGTAAATTATGCCCCATTGGAGCAATTTAGTCAAGTATTCCGTACTTTATTTTCAACCTTACGAGCGCCATTTGAGAGATATTAAACCGCTCTTTTGAATTAAATTTACGAGCTAACCTAATTCCTGAGTTGGTAATTAAACTAAGATCTAGGGCCCAATGAAACTTGTTTCTTTCTTCCCATAATTTAAATGCTTCATCAATATGCATTTGCGCTTCTACCTCATTTATTTTTGTCACTTTCATCAGATGTCTAAGCGCTATTTCTCCGCGCCTTTTTATTTGAGCAAGCCCAATATGGGTGACCTCATGGCAACGCTTACATAAAGCAATAATTCGAACCAGTTTTTGAGTTTTTGTTTCCTCGTTAAAGTCCCAACGCTCATGAGCTTCTAGTGGTGCCCTTTCGCTGCAACATTCACAGTGGTAATTTGCACGCTTGTAAATGTAGTGTCTTAACCGCTCCCAATCGCTTTTAGCAATACATGTGCGCACATTGGTAAACCAACATGATTGTGGAATAAGATCGACATATAATTCATTACTACCAAAGGCGCGATTTTCACCGCTAAGTTCTACCGGGAATTCGCTTATTTGAAGTGGCCATCGAGCCATAATCCTGGATTTTCCTCAGATAAATACCATCGTTTTTGACGTGGGTCCCAAAGACAACCTAAGTCTTTTGCCTCTTCTTTTTCACTAAAAGGAACCTCTAAATAAAAACGCATGATTTATTCCTAAAATCATTTTATTTAAAATTTTAAATAAAAATGTTGCCATCATAAATCGTTATCACAAACACGCAATAACATTGCGCTCTTAAATTTTACTAAAAACATCATGAAGAGTCGAAAATTTAATTAGAAAAAATGAGACTCAAAAATAAGAGCACCACACACTACGCTAATCAGACTTAGAAAATAAGGGTGAAACTCAGAATAATACAATAATAAGTGACTCAATTAATCATTTAGAAAGACTTTCAACCATTGCCATAGCTCTTCATTATTATTGGCGATAGGAATTTTATATCCTTCAATGAGTTGTCTATACCAATTATATTGAGCATGTCCTCCACCTAAAAATCCAATGACATTCATTTTAGCGGCCATAGCCGCTTTTATTCCTGGAACGCTGTCTTCTATAACAATGCAATTTTCAGGAGCACACCCCATTTGTTTAGCTGCAAAAATAAATAAATCTGGCTTAGGCTTACCTCTTTGAACTTGATCTGAAACAAAAATAGAGGGTTCAGAGAAAAATTTAAATTGATCTGTTAACTGAAGGGATTTAATTACTCGTTCTTTAGAGCTGCTTGAAGCAACGCATTTTTTTTATTTTTTCTGTGTGTAGTAGTTTTATTAGTACAGGTTCAATAAGCGGCTTTAAATGAAGTTCAAACGATTTAATTAACTCTCTTTTTCTTTGCTCAAAGAAATCATCTGAAATAGAGCTATCTACTTCAGCAAGGATTATTTTTCTAAAATCCTTAGTATTAATTCCTGTAAATCGTCTTATGCTTTCTTCTATACTAATTGAATAACCCATCGACCGTAATAATTCAATGTCACCTCGATGTGCCAATATTTCGCTATCAACTAATACACCATCGCAGTCACAGATAATTAATTTATTCATTTTCACCTAGTCAAACAGATTTTTAAAATCAAAATACATAACGGAATATAGCGTTGAATCATTGGTCAAATCCAATTATAAGTTAGAATTAATTGTTATTTAGTAAACTTACTGGCCTTAATTGGCTCTATCATGTTATTATATGGGCATAAGGTTATTTATTATAAATTATTTAAGGTAGTAATCTAATCAATCTCTGGTTTAAGCAATGTTGTTCAATTTTTATCTTATTAAATTAAGATTCACGTAAATTCTACTTCTTATTCCCCATTCCTCCCTTTTACAAGGAAAAATCAATGCTGTTAGCTGATCCCTATATAAAAACTAACACTATTTTCAATAAACAAAGAAATATCTCTCAAATAATAAATAAAATAAAATTCATGTGTTACGCAATATGTCCGGATGATGTCTTAGATTATCTGGGTATTTATAAAGATGATTTACTTATAGTCCATAAAAAAGAAGCACATGACGGTGATATAGTATTGGCTTTAGAGGAGGATGAATTAATTCTTCGCGTCTTAAAAGAGACAGAAACTAATTCAAAACTCGTTTCTCACCATGACGATTATGAGTCCATATCCTTAGATTCTAATCCAGCCGTTACTATTGTAGGTGTAGTAGCTTATGTCATGTTGCCCATAAGTTTATGAGGTTATAAGATAAGCTGAATGAGCGAATAAAGGTTGACTCAATTAAGCTCCTATAGAGCTAGTTAACAAGATAAGGAATTAAATATAAAGGATAAAAATAACCTTAAAAGCATGGGATGGCTATGTGTACTATAATTTAATTATAAGACAGTATAAACTTTTCACTCCCTTTTGGAAATTGTAATCACATTATACCTTCTTTAAACACTTTATAGTGCCCTCTCATGACTTTTATAGAGAATGACAATGCTTACTTATACTGCAACGGTTTATTTTGGTCCTCACATAATTAATACAAAATCAAGTAACGACTTAGACACTCTTTTCATTTGGATGTTAACTGAAGGAAACAAAGATTTTGGCGAGTCTAGTGGCCAAATAGTCAATAACCTAAATCAGGAAGTCGTCAAGCAGTTTAAAAAGAACTCGTTTTTAGATTGAGTAACATTCTGTCGTCTTTTCACTTATCACATTCTACCTATTCATATTCCATCACTTGCGCTGGGAACTTTCATGAAAACGAAAGAAATATCAGACTTAATAGGCTCTAGATTTAAAATTTAAACAATGTTGCTATGATTAATTCTATATTTTTGTTATCTTATAATTAAGACGGGTAAAACCTAGTTATGTGCCTTCAATGTTCCCCGCAATCGCGGGATATGAGTTGGAGGAAGAAGGCATAGCGGGCACCGTCTTTTTTATTTTAGTTTCGGTTCTCATCTGATTTCCTCAATAATTCTACTTGAAAACGCTTCATGCCAGCCTAAATCACTTAACGCATGTTTAAGAACAATGCCATAACAAAATAAATCAACGGCTTGAAGTCCAAAATTATTATGTGATAGCTCATGTAATATATTAAGAGACACATTAAGTGGTAATTTAGATTCAAGCTTAGTTCTAAGAAAGCAATCAAATGCTGATTGTTCGCGCTTACCTTTACATTTATCAACGATAAGTTGGATATGTTTATCTGAAAAAGAAAAGTCCACCCTATCAATGATTTCATGACAAAGTAAATTATATAATCGATGTAGCTCAATTACATTACTAACCTGAGAATATAAATCAATTTTATCAACAACAATACTATAAATATCCCAGTTTTGATGAGGAAATTTTTCTAGTCGGCGATAAAAATATTGTTTAATAGCAGCGGTGGTGACGTTAGGGCTTTTGAATTCTGAAATTTTATTTTTATTTTTTTCTGGTTTAGCTTCTCAACTAGTGTTCTTCTAATCGCTGTTTTAAATGAAAAGAAAGTATTTTAATCATGGTAGACGAGCAAGGTAATGTAAAAATATTTTGAATTATTTTTATCAAAATTAAATACTAAAGCCACTGAAATCATCTAAAAAGATATACATAAGAAAATTATTATTTTTATAATAAGTAATTTTAACAAATTACCTATAACCTTACACTAAAAAATGATAGCTATAGGAATTAATTTTTATCGTTAATATTAATCAATCACAAACGCGCAATTGGCCTGCGCTGTAAATTTTCAATTAAGTTAACCTAAATAAAATGAGCAGAAAATCTAGAAGAGGATTAAGAGGGCTATTGCATAGCCAGCACACCTTTCGCATTATTCACATATGTCCTTCTCTTTCTTTATTCATCATTCTTTTAAGGATTTTTAACTAATTTATTGACATAAAATGCCGGTGAATGTGTGATGAAAATTTTGGTGAAGAGAAAAATTACACACAAACCTTATCCTCCTTGGCTTAAGTGTCGACGTCTCATCCTATTCATCATAAATTTCATCACATCTTCACCGCGCCAATTAAACTTATTGATAATATTTGACCGTGACACATTATTTTTTATTGTTAGCATTGAGAGCCAATAAAGTGTTGGGTACGACCCGTTACGGATTTCACCTGATAAAAATTATTCGTTCACATTAACTTATTGCCTTGTGTATTCTGAAGAGTTAACTAATTTTCAAAGATAAATTTTAGGTTAGGAACTGATAAAGTTATTAACTAGATTAAGACACTTAGGACGTAGTCGAATTCAAGAGCTATAGTCATCTTCTAACACTTTCATTGCTTCAATAGCTTTAAAACTTGTATCATCCATTGTTGTATTAAACCAAGCACTCAATATTTCTTTTGCTAAATCTTGCGTTAGAAGACGATTAGATAAAGCTAATACATTAGCTCCATTCCATAATCGAGCGCCAGATGCAGTTGCTGCATCTGTACATAGAGCAGCTCTGATGCCGGGAATTTTATTAGCAGCAATAGAGATTCCTGTACCAGTCCAACAAAAGAAAACGCCCTCTTCACAAATGCCTTGCCTAATACATTCCGCAGCCGCTTTAGCTACTTGAATCCACGGCTCATTTTTACGAGATTTAATGGCTCCAAACAAAATAACTTCATGCCCTAAACGTTCTAACTCGTCAACCACAAAGTCATTTACAGGGTAAAGTTCATCACTACACACTGCTATTTTCATCAAACTTTCCTATCTATTATTTTAATTGAAATTAACTATTTTATAATGACATTTAATTCTTTTAAATTATTTTCAATAACGACATCAAAGTGTCGTGTGATATAACTGTTTTCTTATAAAGTACCCATCAATTTTTATGATTTTTTTAAAAATACTTTGAAGTTCGCTGTAGATGGGCAATAACATTATCGCAATTAAAAAGTTACTCAAATTAGTTTGACAATAAATTAAATTTACCGAATAGTATGGCAGTATTTCTTAATCTTTTACTTTTAACATACCAGGAAAGAATAATTATTAAATAAATGGAGTTAAATTTTATGATTAGCGTCAAAAAAATAGCTACAGTCGCTCTGATTTTAGGACACAGCGCTCTGTTTGCAGGAACTATGGGGCCAGCTTGTATACCAGGGAATGTTACAGTACCTTGTCCTACAATGGGTTGGGATATTGGTATACAAGCACTTTATTTACAACCTCTTTATAGCAATACTAATCTAAGTGTCGTTAATGTTGGTAGTGTCAATGGGACATTAACCTATGATGATTTAGACAATGATTTTGAATGGGGTTTTAGATTAGAAGGATCTTATCATTTCGGGCCGGGTAATGATATTAATGTCAATTGGATACGTTGGCATGATGATTTATCTGTCAGATCACATGCTGGACACTTATCAGCTTCTATTGATCCAACTTTATCTTTAATTACCTTAGGTAGTGTAATCTACAGCGGCACTGACTTTGATGCAGTTAATTTTGAATTTGCGCAGCATGTTGATTTTGGAGAGTTTAAAGATATCCGGTTTCATGCTGGAGCTCAATATACCCGTATACATACTCAATTTCGTGGTGATCAAACTATTTCTGGAACATCTACATCCACAGCATTAAGCGGTCTCCCTAGTGCAACAGGTGCTCTTAATTTTAATGGTGGTGGCCCGCGGCTTGGTATGGATATGCTCTATAATTGGGGCGCTGGCTTTTCTATTTACGGTAAAGCCGCTATAGCTGCAATTGTTGGCGAAAATGAATATCGTAATAATGCAATATTTAGTGATATTCCTGGTGCATTAAGTCGTCCAGTTCGTTCCTCTTTTGTCTCTTTAGCACCTGAGATAGATGCTAAATTAGGTGCCGCTTATACCTTTGGAACCCCACAAGGTAATTTTACACTTGATGTAGGTTATATGGTCATAAATTACTTTAATGCGCTGCATTTCAGCAACTTAGACTTAAATACAGCTCATGAAACTAGATTAAGTAGCGATTTTGGTTTACATGGAGCTTACGCTGGTCTTAAATGGATTAGCGCTGTATAGCGTAGTTAGTTATTATTAACAGTTAATTAGGCCTCCACTTCCTATTAACTGTTAATAAAAGCGATTCAAGTAAAATCAATGCTTTTTTTATACAAACTACTTTCAATTGAAATGCTTGTTTCCCAGGCAGGCTTAAAAAAAGTAGTAATTGCTTTCTTAGTTAATTCTTCATGATCAATAACAATCTTTGTTTCATGACAATGACGCAAACTTATTTCATCAAGATTAGCGGTCCCAAAAAAAAGAATTTGATCATCAATAGACATAAACTTCATATGAATCACACCAATATTAATTTTGTCCTGAGAATACCATTTAATGTTAAGGTGATTGCTTTTATCTAGTGCTATACCTGATAATAATTGAGTAACAGTACTATCATTAGTACCACCATACTTTTTCTCTCTTTTATCATTAAATCCTTTGCCTAGAATTAACTCTAGTCTGCCGCCTCTTTTATTAATAAAATTAAGTAATAACCTTAAAATGGTTGGCTCATTTAAATTTGGCGTAGTAATACGAATAATATTTTGAGCGTTTTCAAGCGCAGCAATAAAAGCGTTATTAATTGGTTCAGGAGGTAATGTTACAAATAATCCAGCGGTATATTTTTTTCTAAGCTTACTTGCCAAGTATAATACTGGCGCGTTATTCTTTTCTTCAATAATATTATTGGGGACATTCATATTTTCATCCCAATAATTAGGCAATATATCTTCTTCGTTAAGATTGCTCCTTTTATTCCAGGTGTTAATAAAATCAAAAAAAGCAGATTGTGCCGGCTTTCCCCTTAATAAAATAGCGGCATCATAATTACAGTTAGAGCCATAATTAGAAAATTGAAAATTGGCTCCTGTGATAATTACGGTTCCGTTATCAATCAAAACTGTTTTGGAATGTATTGAATCTAGCCAATTATGGTGATGTACTCCCACATGGACACGTATATTATCAGGTAAATCTTTTAAGCCAAGATCACTAGGAGAATGGGGCCATTTGATTGGCTTTTTTTGCCGAAATACTAGTTGCGCTAACCACCCTAGCTCATCAAGTAAAATAAATATATCGATATAAATATTATCACCTTGATTTAATTTAGCTCTGCCAATCTCTATTAGAGTAGATTGTAAGTCATGAACAAATTTAATGCGTCTATCCCAAGCAAATGTTTGTATTAATATTTGTTTTTTTGCCTTTTTAATTTCCTTAATTATTAGATTAAAAATTTGTTCACCTTTAAGAGCAAATTCAATCTGATTTACATCTGTAATACTCAATAATTTTTCTTGAGGAATCCAACCTTTACTAACGACAGGTAAAACATTAGAAATAATTTTATCCATAATTGTTGATATTGGAAATTTTACATGCACAATTTTTTTTTAGATTGCTCATTTTCCTCGGATAAAAACCTCTTACCTGTAATGCTGTTTAAAGAATAAATATTTTCATTGTTGCCAATTTTGACATAATTAGAACTAATACATATATTTTCTAAAGGATGATTTTTTTCTTGAAAAATGTTTGCAACTACCTTAATAAAAACATCTGGTCCACAAATGATAATTCTAGTATCTTTATCAAACTCAGTTTGCATTAAATAATCATTAACTCTACCCTTATACCATCCTTTAGGGACAACATCTGTTTGTGTCAAAGTTAAGTAATTTCTCTTATCTTCTGCCCAAATATTTATTTCGTCCAAATTAGGAATACTTTTGATATCTTTTGCACTATAAATGACACTTATAGATATATTATTATTGACACTATGTTTTATACTTTGTAATAACGAAATACCACTACCTGCTCCAATAATTAGAGTAGGAGCTAAATTATCGTCTACTGTAAAACCATTTCCAAAAGGACCATCTAGTAATATTGAATGTCCTGAATGAAATTTAAAGATTTCTAAAATCTTTTTTATACTTAATCTATGAACTGCTTTTGGAAAAGTAAATTGAATATAATCATCATGACTCCCAGAAGCAATAGATAAAAGTAAAGGCTTCATAAATTCCCTAGGCAAATGATTACTTGGATAAATAGCAAAATATTGTCCAGGTTTAACTTGAATATGATTAGGTCTTTTAAAAGTGAGAACTATAATTTTACCCTGCTCTTTAACATCTATTAATTTAACATAATTTCTGTGTTTTTTTTTCAATTCAAACATTTTAGAAAACATAATATCCCTTTATTTCTAAATAAATTAATTGATTTTTCTAAAACTAAAATCCTGTATTACTTTAACCTTTAGAATAAAAATTTCAAAATCTTGACCCTTATTTTTATGAAAAATAGTTGAAATAAATATCGATATATTAATAATATCTTTATGATGTTTAAATTTGATCACTAAATTTATGTAGGAAATTAACTTAATTCTAGAGTTGTAGTTTCCTTCTAAACGATAATTAGAACAAATAATTTTTAATTCCACATAAAAGCACATAAATCAATATCTTGAAGTGTAAAAACCATAAAAAACAAAGCGATAAATTTATAACTTAAAAATTTTACCACATCAAATTTAAATTTATTTTAATCAATTTGGTTGAATTTTAATCAATTTGGTATAAAATTTATTTTTATATGAAGCATAAAATACTTTACATCTTTATTTTGATTTTTAGCCTTGGTGCTGGATTTCCAGTATGGCCATTAAACGAGCCTGTGTCGCCAATGACTTTTAAAGTGGTAACCTTTGAAGAATTGCCTGGCTGGGGAGATACAAGTATAAAAGAATCCCTTTTAGCTTTTCAAATTTCTTGTACTGGATTTTTACGACAAGATCCGGAGCATGCTGTGGGCAGTAAAGAAATTCCTTTAAAAGTTAAAGATTGGTATCCTGCTTGCAACAATGCATTAACTCTAAACCCTCATAACATTGATGAATCAGAAGCGCGTGAATTTTTTGAAAAATGGTTCACACCTATTGAATTTTATAATAAAAATCCAGTTCAAGGACTATTTACTGGATATTATTTGCCTTTATTAAATGGTAGCCTTACAGAGACTAAGGAATACAATATTCCTATTTATGGCTTACCATACAATATGGTTATAGCTAAATTAGAAGACTTTGATCCTAAATTAGCGCACCAACATATAGCTGGCCGAGTTCAAGAAAATAAACTTGTTCCTTTCTATACGCGAGAAGAAATTAATAACGGAGCACTTATAGGAAAAGCACCCATACTTGCCTGGGTTAATAATCGTATTGATAGATTGTTTTTAGAAATTCAAGGCTCAGGTATTATTAAATTACCTGATGGAAGTACTTTATATGTTGGCTACGCTGGGGAAAACGGAGCGCCCTATACTTCTATAGCCCAAGTATTAATAGATAAAGGAGTAATGACGAAAGATAATGCCTCTATGGAAGGGATAAGAGCATACTTAGACGCGCACCCTCAAGAAATGTTACCTATTCTTAATCAGAATAAATCTTTTGTCTTCTTTCGTATTTTAAAACAAACAGCCGCAATAGGAGCAGGAGATGTGAATTTAACGCCAGGTTATTCATTAGCAGTTGATGAAAAATGGATTCCTTTAGGTACACCATTATGGCTCGACACAACTAGACCTAGTCAAACATCTACTTCTGACAAAACACTACAACGTCTAATGATTGCCCAAGATACCGGTGGCGCAATTCGAGGTCCTGTTCGTGGGGATGTCTTTTGGGGAGCTGGAGATAAAGCTACCTATATAGCAGGTCACATGAAAAATAAAGGTTATTATTGGCTGTTATTACCTAAAAATGTAATTTCAACTCTTCCTAAGCAGTTACCCTAAATTTAGTTGGCTATTTATTAAGATAATTAAATACCAGTTAATTCCTCTGCTAGTTAACTGCTACTTTAATAAAAACTATTTATTTTTAATTTGAAATTCTAGTAAAGTAACTAATGGAACCCAATTGCCAGTCCAATGATAATCCCACAGATCGAAATTAGACTCTCTTTTCAAAAGCTTTCCATTTTCCAGCTTAAAAAGCGGCGAAGTATTATTTAATTCGCCAATTTGATCATAAAGTGGCAAAAATTCCTGTTCAGGGAAAACATTAGGAATTGCCCCTGTTTTAAATACTTTGTAGATGCTATCTGCGGATAATTGCATAATATTTTTAATCAACTCATAATGAAATTTATTATCTTTTTTATAAAGATTTCCGTCACCATAAGCTAACCAATTCATCCCTTTTGAATTAAATATCCACAGGCCCTGCTGACTGTCCTCATCATGCATTAAATTTGCAATCAATAAAGTCAAAACCGCTGGCAAATGAATTTTTGCTACAGCTCTTCTAGGTGTTCTCATGTGTCCTGATGACAAAGAATCAGTTAAATAATGATTAGCAAATGCGTTTTGCGCATAAGCTAGTTGTAATGTCTTATCCGCTTCTTCAATCTTATTTTGTAAAGAGAGTTGATGAGCCCTTAGCGCTGTTTTTAAAGCCATTTGATGACCAACTTGATAGGCTTTTAAAGAATCTGGCACAAAATGATCATAATTAACTTGCGCTAAGAGAATATACTGACCAAAAGGAATATAATCGCTTATAAAGCTACCTCCACCTGTTAACCGATTAAGTTTTTTAGTTATATCGTTACCTTTTTTCTTATAAAAAACCCAATCATCTTGACCTTGATTTCGTGCCTCTTTTAATTCTAAAGCTAAGTCTGCAAAAAACTTTCTTAATTGTTTTATTTCATCTAAAACTTTATCTTTTGGGACTAAAGCTAATGCATTAAACTGTGCTTCAAAACAATTTTGAGGTGTAGATAATGAACAGCTTGATATAGGATATTTGGCATTTCCAAATAAATCGCCCGCAAGCATTACAATTTCACCATATGTAACTTTTATTCCATTGGGAAGGGTTAATTCAGCATTAGTATTCTGAAGTCCTCTTAAAATAATTGACTCACCTAATTCCCGGTGTTCTAAATTAGCAAAGCCAAAGCCACCTTTCTGCATTAGCTGCTCTAAAATACTTGGTGTAATAATGTTTTCTTCTGATTGACCTTCGTTACTAAAAATGGTAATCAATATCAATAAAAAACAGCGTAGAATATTCTGCATAAAGATTGTCCTTAAATCTAATTGGGAAGCAAGAAATTGATAGATATGCTCTCCCTAGAAATTTGAAATTTATAGCAAGGTAATTACTTAATGTATAAATTTTCGGCTTAATCCTATTTAACTTTAATTTTTAAGTTTAGATAGAATACCTGTTTAATTGACTAGCTTGCTTATATTGATATAGTCTTTTTAAAAGCTCGAAATTTTTATATGATATTAATAGAATCAATAATTTTTTTAATAACTGCCTAGTTAAGACATAATGAAATTATCTTACAGCCTAAAAAATTTGCTTAAATACTTTTTGTGTATTTTTTCCCTTAGTCTTTTTTCTACTCAAATTGTAGCTCAAATTATTCAATACCAAACTGAAACAATACCTACCGACTCCTTAGTGGATTTTCAAGCCAACTCAACTAAAGTGAAGCAAGTAATTCAAATTGCGTTAGATTTGGCAGCTCAAAAAATAGGTTATTTATACGGTTCTGCTGAACCATCCTCAGGAGGAATGGATTGTTCAGGAACAATTTATTACCTTTTAACAAAAATTGGAATTAAAAATGTTCCTCGCTCGTCTGAAGGACTATATCAGTGGGTAAAAAAAAGTGGATACCTTTATTCAGTAAGAACTAATAATATTGATGAATTTTCACATCTTAGTCCTGGCGATCTACTTTTCTGGAGCGGGACCTATCAGGCTCTAAATAATCCTTGTGCTACGCATGTTATGCTCTATTTAGGAAAAAATAAGCAAGGAAAACATTTAATGGTTGGTTCTAGTGATGGGCGAACATATAACGGTAAGCAAGTTTACGGTGTAAGTGTATTTGATTTTAAGCTACCAGCTAATAATACAAAAAGTAAATTCTTAGGATATAGCTGTATTCCTAATTTCACCTGCCCTAATTTAATATTAGACTAGTCTAAGCAAAATTTATTCTCATTAAGTTGAATAGAATAAATAAAGTGTGATGCATAGTTAAATTTCAGTAAAATTTTTAAAATTAATTCTGCGGTATTATTCTCTTTTTCGTATGGTACTCTGATAATAAGATTGCCATTATTATCATTAAAGCACCAATAAAAAACGGAGTAGTTATTTTCTCTTTCAAATATAGTGCAGCAGTTATTGTTGCAAAAACTGGTTCAAGAGAAAAAATTATTGCTGCTTTTGATGAACTAACATATCTCTGAAATTTTAACTGTAATATAAAAGCTATAATTGAAGCAAAGATACTACAAAATAAAATAGCAAACCATACATTTATTTGCTGTGGAAGTCTAATTTCATCTGTTAAAAAACTAGCTATGCCAACAACAATACAAACGAAAATTGATTGCAAAAAGGTTAAGGTCAAAGGCTCATGCATTCGAGATGCTTTACCAGCAATGATGATATAGCTTGCAAAACAAAAGGCACACAATAAAACCCAAACATCACCTTGATTAATAGTCAGACCATTTGAAAGAGTAATAAAACCAATTCCAATAATTGAAAAAGCTACTGATACTATTAAATATAAAGATGGGTAACATTTATTTAAAAAAGATTCAAACAAAGCTACAAAGACTACCGATAATCCGGTAATAAAACTTGCAGTTGACGCGGTTGTATAACAAAGACCAATAGTTTGAAAGACAACAGTACCAGCTAAAAATATACCTAATATAACGCCATAATATATATTCTTTTTATTAAATTTTATTTTTTTAAAAAATAGAATATAAAGTAATACGCTAGCAATACCAAAACGCCAATATAAAAAATTAAAAGGATTAAGAGTAGCGACCGCATCTTTTATAAATGAAAATGTCATTCCCCACAGCATAGTGGCTAGTAATATTGCACTTGTTCCCCAAAAAACTTTGTTATCTTTCATAAGAATTTTTTAGCATCAAATTAACCTGTATTAATTTTTTAATTTGTTTACATAAATATTATTATAAATAATTAATAACTTAAATCTAAATACTTATATTAGCTTATAGAGCTTTATAAACTTATTTAAAATTTTTTTAGCCTTTGAAGTAATAATTTCAATACTAACTTTATCTTTATAAATCTTTTCTGCCTTCTAGATGGCTAATTAAGATCAAAATCATTTAGCATTATCAGGCCAAAAAAGTGAGCTCCAATATTAACATCTAATCATTCTTTTATAAGTTTCTCTTGTTTATTTAATTTTTATTAGCTCTGTAAAGATGATGTAGGATGTATCAATTTAATGAAAACTTAATCAAAAATTACTATTAGGTTACTCTCTAGATAGCTTGGCTTATCTATCGCGAAAAAACAAGTTGATCAATACTAAACATAGGTAGCCTCTGGGCAAATAACCTCAGTAAGTTGATCATTAATTTACATATTGATTGGAAAAGGTTTGTTTTTTATATTTTGAAACTGTAAAATAAAAAATCACTATAGCTTATCAATAATCACTTAATCTATTTATAACCAAGTTAGGAAAATTAAGTTGCAAATGAAACCTAGTACAGGAAGCATCAAAATATTAAATAAGGATATGATTTTACTCGATTTAAGTCAAAGCATACTTAATAATAAAACAAGTTCCGAATTAAAAGAGATACTTTCCAGTATTCCTTCTAATATCAATGCGTTGGATTTAAGTTGGAATTTTTTTTATCTTCGAAGCAGTAAAGAACTCAAAAAAGCATTCAAAACTATTCCTATTAATATAACTTCTCTCACTTTAAGCTGGAATAATTTTGCAACACAAACAGGTATTGAAGTAGCAGATATTCTTTCGGCGCTTCCTAAGCATATTAATACCTTATTTATAAGTGGAGCTTGTAATAAAGTTGGAAATGATCTTTTACTCGTCCTAACAGCTATTCCACCAAGTATCAAATCGCTTAGATTAGAAAAATTAGAAAAAGATGATTTACATAAGGTTTCAGAGGAAAATTTAGCACCTCTTAAAGGTTCTCTGCCTCATATACAAACTATTCAATTAAGTTATATTGAAATTCAACAAATGTCACCTCGTCAGCGGCAATTGATTAAAGAAATGCTTCCTAAGATTAAAGAAGTTATTTTATTAGATGATCAAGGAAATAAAATAGTAAATCCTGATTCAACTCTTAATATCCGGTATAAATGGGAACTTGGGGATAAAAAAAGTCTCCCAACTCTATTAAGTTGGGCAGCTTTTTATATAGTAAAAACTAAAATTGAGTTAAAAGGTGTTCCGCAAGATAGTAAAGAGCATGTAAATAACATTCCTAATAATTTTTTTAGTTAAGTAAATGGAATACAGAGCCAAATTATAATTAAAGAAGCAATATAACCTATACTCCAGAAAATTGATCGCAAAGTTGAGCGATCAAGTAAATATAAAATATGATAAAAACATCGAGAAACTAAATAAATTGTTGCTAATATCTGAATCAAATAACCTGTGTGTTTAGTAGCAATAGCTGTTAAGATTGCTGCTGAAAAGATAACAAGAGATTCAAAACTATTTTGATGCGCAGCAACAGCTCGTGCACCCCAGCCAGTGAGCGAAGCTTGTTGTAACCGAGGATTATTGTTGTCATACCCTTCTTGCTTATCTTTCATAGCTAAAGCGACAGGAATTTTGGCTAAATAAGGAAATAAACAAGCAATAAAAAGACAAAGAATTATAAAAAACATACAAACCTCAAAGATTAAATATCATTTAACAACTATGGCACTTGTAATAATAATACATTTATATTTTATTCTAACAATATAAATAATTATAATAATCCTCTGCTAATAGGAAAATTTAGTTAACTATAGCAATAATCTCTGATAGAAAGTTATCTTATATGAATTAAAAGACAAACTAACCAATTGTATATATTCATTTTTTTTTAGCAACTATTGTATAGGTATGCCAAAATTTGTCATAACCTAAAGCGTCTGCTCCGTCTCTTTTTGTCTCTTCAAACCATAGAATATCTAATTGCTTGAGAAGATACTTTAAATCATTTTTTTTGCAGAAAGTCATATTAAATTTATTTATCTTATTCCAACTATCCCCTACTCCAAGAATTGTTCCTGCAAAGATTCCACCTAAAGGTAGAGCTGTTAAAATTAAATTCCAGAATTTATAAAAGATATCTGGCTTTAAAAAATGGAGGCTATAGTTAGCAGAAATCAATGAAGCCAATGGCAGAATGTTTAATGTTTCAAAACTAGCTATCTTTGTAAATAATTTATTTCTTAATAATAATGGGCAGCGAGCATTTAGAATTGTTATTGCTTCTACATTAGCGTCAATTGCCAATACTGACCAACCAAAATCTAATAATTTAAGTGCATCTGTTCCTGTACCACATCCTAAATCAATAGCAAATGGAACATAATCTAATTTATTTTTGTAGTTAAAATACTCAATTGCTTTAGTTAGTGCTTCTCTTGGTTGCATAACTTGTTGTGTAATTTAATAATAATTAATCCAATTTTTTTTATACATTTAAATATCCAAACTGGTTACCTAGAGGTAACTAATTGACTGATTAATATAGCTTTTATATTTTATAAGTTATTAATTTATGATAAAGGAAATTATATGAAAGAAAAAATTATTAAGAAGATTGTTCAAAAAAAACTTTTAAAAACAAGTAGAGGTTGGTGTGGGCCAGGAACATGTATAGGAGCATAATTGTGCGCGTCCTATTTTAAAATAGGACACTTTAATTAATTAGGAGTTTTAAGTGGAATACCCTAAACTAAAGAGCATCACTGCCTATAAAAATGATAAAGTTACCTTACGTTACTGCAAAGATTACCCTAACACCAAAATGCATTCTGAAGAAGCGTTAAAGGAACTAATGAAATTCATCTGGCTGTGCCTTAAACATAACTCAGATAAAGAAAAAAATCCTTACAATCCTTTATTAAATTTTTCTTGTACAATTCATCAAGAAATGGCGGACATTGATAATATATGGCACACTTTCCTTCTCTTTACTAGGGATTATCAGAATTTTTGTGATCAATATTTAAGGGGTAATTTTTTTCATCACGAACCCATTACTTCTAAAATTAAATTAAATAAAAATTACGAACAGGAATTAACTCTTTACTTGTCTTATATATACGATAACTTAGGTAAAAGTACACTATTGAAATGGTTTAGATGAGATCATTATTATAGTGATTCTTCAAATTTACTTTCAATAGTCAGCATTGCCTCTATATTTGCTTCAGTCCATATTTTTAATGAATTAAGAATAACACCAATTTCATACCCTAACGCTGTCAATGAATATTCTACTTTCATAGGTAAAACAGGAAAAGATTTTCTATTAATAAGTCCTACGCGTTCTAATTTACTAAGTGTCTGAGTTAACATTTTAGGAGAAATACCGCCAAGCTCTCGTTTTAATTCCCCAAAACGGAGCGTTTTGTATAAAAGTTTATTAATAATTAAAATTGACCATTTATCGCTAATCTTTTCTAAAATGTTATGGGAAGGACATTGCTCATCATATACGCAAAATTTTTTTTTGGACATAGACATTGTTTTTAACTAAGTAATAACTAAATTATAATTAATATGAAAAGTCTAAAGTAGACAATTAGATTAATAAACTTATTAATTTGATTTATATCTTGCTTATAAAATAATTAAGATAATTTTAATAATTCTATAATGAAATAAAAAGTTATGAAGGTGTTAACTCTTGGTAAATTATTATTACTAAACTGTTTTACACAGAGTTATCCCCAGAAATTGTGAATAATTTTGTTGCCACCCTGAATCATTGCAAAATTGCTAAAACAAAAATTACTTCCTAAATAAGTTATTTTTAATGTAATAAAATGATAGTATTTTAGACTTTTATAATCCTTGGGCTATACAGCCAAGCATAGAATTGTCCATAAAGTAATAAAATTAACTCTCTCGAATTTTACGAGCCTGCTCTATAATTCGGCTTGATAGAATAAATTTCCACTTCGATTTTCTTCCTTTAGTAGCTTTAAAATCTTCAATTACCTTTTTCTCTTTTAAACGAACACAAGTAGTTTTTATAGAGCCAATTGTAACTCCGACTATGTCACTGAATTCTTTTTTTTCAATAAAGCCAGTAGAATCAGAGTTTGTAATTAAACAGCGTCTTAATATTTCATCAACAATTAATTTAGAGTTTCCAACTAAATCAACATAATTAAATATAGGCTTTAATTTTCTTCCTACTTTTAAATTTTCATTATTGACGGTATGAATTATTTTTTGTTTTAAGGGTAATTTCTTAGCTCTTTTTGTTTTTCCAACACTAGGTGAGAAGTTATTTTTCTTTTTCTCATTCACTGTAGTAATTTTAGCAACCTTATCAATGTGATAAGGTCTAGGTGAATTTTTATCTCGTGTATATTCTTCAATAGATAAAGTAGAGGCTTTAAGCCTAGTAAGTTCTAAGCCTTTCTCACGCTGCTTTTTTAATATATCCTCTATCTTCATTCCCATCGGTTCCTAGTATCTTATTAAATAGCAGATTCTTTCTTCAATACTTCATTTTTTTTGTTAGTTTTAGTTTCTAACCAAGAGCTAATTCCTGTAATTTCTGAAATTAAACTCCAACAATCTTCTTTAGCGGTAGAATTTTTTAGATCAAATATATATTCACCATCAGCCTTAGTATTTTTAAAAGCCGTATTAGTTCTGACTACTATAGGTAATAAATTCTCTCTAAGTTCGTCCCTATTAGCTACTTCTCCCATAATAGTTAAACTTAATTTCTCCCGTGCATCATATTTATTAAAAATAATTTTATAATCTATCCCTATATTAAAATCTTTGAAGGACTCTTGAATTTGAATAATCTCAGATACAGACATTATTACTCCATCAAAAGAATCAATATCTGCATTTAAAGGGATTAAATTTGTAGTTGCATAACATGCCGCACAAGAAGTTATCTTATTTATTGAAGGTGGACAATCTAAAATTATAAGGTCGTAATTTTTTTCTAGGTCCGAGAATAAGTTTTTAAAATACCCAGCAGCATTTATTGTTTGTGAACCAAGAACTTGCTCAACTTGTGAATTATCTAAAGAAGATGGTAGTAAATGAAGGTAAGGAGTAACTTCTTTAATAATCTCACGTAGCTTTTTTTGTTTATTTAACACATGAACTATGACAGGCTGTCCATGTTTCTTCATATTAAATGATTGAGTTAAATTTGCCTGCATGTCTAAATCTACAGCTAAAACACGAAATCCTAATCTACTTGCTCCTTCAGCTATCGCTGTAGCGAGAGAAGTTTTTCCGATTCCTCCTTTCATTCCAAAAATATTTATTATTGTTGGACGTTTATTGGGTTTGAAATTAAATCCTCTTAGCTCTAAAATTTCTCTAGCGGTTGATGCAGGTAAAACCTTTCTATTTGCAATAGGGATAACTTCTAAATCATTATCTTTAATTAATTTATAGATTAGATGTGGTGAGACATTAATTATTGCAGAAAAATCCCTGGCGCTTATTGTTTTCATTATTATTCTCAGAATTATTCTTAATATTAAAATTAAACCCCAACCCATCCTTTGTCAACGAAAAATGGTTAATTCAATAAAAAACGTTGAATTATTTAATTTATGTACTATAAAAGAAAATTTTAAAACTTAATAAAATTAAAAAAAATTAAATTTTTTTTCATAAAATAATGTGTCTCTTATTTTTGTGAATATTAAGAAATTAATGTGTCTCTTATTATGCAGAGGATATTTCATTAATGTGTCTCTTATTTTTTGAACAAAAGATTAGTTAATGTGCCTCTTATACTAACTTATTCATAATATTAGTGTGTCTCTCTATAATAAAAAATGAATTAATTAATATCTGCTTGTCAGCACGAGATAACCAGCGTTAGTGTGTCTCTTATCTAAATTTTAAAAAATAAGTTAATGTGTCTCTTATCTAAATTTATTATTTATAATTACTGTGTCTCTTTATTTTATTTAAAATTAACAATTACTGTGTCTTTTATATTATTCTTGCATTACATATATTTGTGTCTCTTATAAATTTAAAGATAATTAATTACTGTGTCTCTGATAAGTACTTATATTAATATTATTGTGTCTCTTATTTAATTTTAATTTTAATAATCTTAGGATCTTTATAGGATAAAATAAAAATTTATAATCAATATGTTAAGTTAATATAACAGTATACTGTTTATTTTATTTAAACATAGAGCAATCGATTACTATAATTTTAGCAATAATTAATGTGTCTCTTATAAATAATTTATAAAATTAATTACTGTGTCTCTTATAAATAATTTATAAAATTAATTACTGTGTCTCTTATTTATTATTTACAAATAATTATTATTGTGTCTTTTATAGGGATGGATATTTAATTATTACTGTGTCTCTTATTAAAAATATTAATTAGAAATTAATGTGTCTCTTATAAATGCTTAATAAAATAATTAATGTGCCCTGATAAAGCAAGGAATAAAATAGTAAGTACATTTCTTATAAAAAAATTACTGTGTCTCTTATAAATGCGACTTGAATTCAATTACTGTGTCTCTTATTTTATTAAAAAACAATAATTAATGTGTCTTTTATCGAAAGGTAAATAAATGGATTTCTGTGTCTCTTTTATAAAAAAAATCAATAATATCAAGAGGATTAAAGGTTTGACAAATCAAAATTTGCCTATAGTATCTACATTAAATAGTAATGTAATTACAGGCAGTAGGAAAAAATTTTTTCTAAAAACAATTGATTTCGTATAAGAGGCGATTGATATGAACAGATAAAAGGATAAAAACAGAGTTCTGAAGAGCTGGCAGGCTCCTCAGAACTTTAATAACTAAGCTCGGAACGCAAGCTAATTTAAACAATCATTTTTTATTGTAGCTACGTTCCCTTAAAAAAACAACAATGATAAGGAAATTATCTATGGGGAACCTTTGTTCAATTTTCCATGCTCATTTTTCTAAGTTAGTTGAATACACTAGAAGCCATAATAAGGCAGTCTTTTTAGATAAATGTATTTTCTGGTGGCAGATATCCAAATATACCCTTAATGATGGCGAGATTTGGTTTACCAGGACCTTAACTCAAATGGCTACAGACTTATCTTTATCAGAACGCTCAATTAGTCGCTACTTAGAAGAGTTTGAACAAAAAGGGTTCATTGAGCGCGTATGCAAACTCAGTGCATCGACTAAAAATGGCTTCCGTGTCACAAAACGCCTTTATATTCGAGTAACTCAAAAACTACTTGATTTAGTTCAGATAAAAGAAAAAACAACAAAGACAATTGACGCTCATGCAACGTCTTGCTCTTTTTTAAATCAAATTGGCGAGATCGAAAAAGACAAAAAGTCGGTATTTATAAATAAAGAAAAAGATCATAATCATTTAGTTAACAGTACAGTTAGTTTTAAGGATAATGTGGAAAAATTGTCTAAATCCCTTAATAATCAAAAAAATTACCCTATCTATCAAGTTGAAAAGGTAATCGGGGAGAGGGTAGAGGAACGAACAAAAAATTACATTAAAAGCATGATGAACAATTTAAAACAGGCGCACCTCGTTCATTTCTCATCACCAGAACAAACCTTTGCAGAAATTATTTTTACGATAACCAATCAACCGCAACTTAAGCATGTAGAGACTATTCAACATAAGGTGCAAATTATTGCTAAGCTTTTACGTGAAAAACGTTGGCGTACACCGAAGGGCTTTTATAATCACGCTGATTATGGCCAATACTTTAAGCAAACTTCAGACAAGCTAATAGTTGATATAAATGAACAAAACTTATCCTCTTTAATGACTTCTAATTCCGAAAAAAGCCGGGTGCTTAAACAAAAGCGAGATGCATTAGGGAACATTCAACTATCTATCCATAGTGAAAAGCGATATTTAGAAATGGCTTTACAAGAGCAACAGAACGGTATTGATAAAAAAGCCTTACTCACTTCTATCAAACGACAACTCACTCAATTAGAGGAAGAAGCTTCCAGCCTTACACTGGATATTATGATCCTGGAGCAAGAATCCGCTCCAACATTTAAAAAGGGGGCTGATATACTAAGAGAAAAAACGCTGCAATTAAATCAATTTCAAGATAAAGCGAATATATTGAGGTTAAGGATTAGTCAACAATTTGAAAAGCTTTGTGAAACGATTAAATTATTACCAAAGGGGCATAAAGATATTGATAGACAACAACAGATTTATGAAAATCTACAATCTGAACTTATTATGCTTGAAAATACTATTTCAGAATTAGAGTTTGACTTGTATGCTTCTCATGTGGCTTAGAAGAGGTAAGAGTTAAGACTTATTAAAAAGCCGGTTAAAAAGGAGTTAACAATTATTGAGTTAAATTTGTATAGTATTTCGCGTTGCAACATGTTATTCACAATTTCTGTTGATACGGCTGTGAGATATTTATATAAAGTCACTTGTAACTAAACTAAGTATGAGTTAAGCCCCAAAACTACTTAATATGAATTCAACTTGGAAAATAGACATAAATTTTAGCACATTACTATTATGAAATAAAAGTACTATTACAGAAAGCTATATAAACATAAATAAATGATTAGTGACTATAACAGAGCCAAATTTGCAACAATTTTCTTAAGCCGGTTTGGATTATCATCAACATAAATAGCAGTGGTAACGATGGAGGAGTGGCCAGTTAAACGTGAAACAGCTTTAATGTCTACACCTTGTTCAATTAATTTAGTAATAAAAGTACGCCGTCCAGAATGCGAGCTGGCGCTAATAATTCCAGCTTTATCATAAATAACTTTAAACCATTTTTGTAGGGTATGGGGCGTAAATCGACTTCGTCGCTGGGTCTGAAATAAAAATTTATGAAGTGCTATTTTATTTGATTTTAAGTAATTAGATACACTTGCAATGCATCACGTAATTTTTTATTAGTTAAATAAGCATAACGTTGTTTTTCGCCTTTTGTCATTGCGCGCCGTAAACACACTTCATCAAGGAGCTGATAATGGTTATCAGCAACATCAATAATGGTTAGTGAAGCAATTTATTTGACACGCAATCCTAGGCCTAAGGAGCAATAAATTAAGGCAATATTTCGTATTGCTAATGAGCTATCTTTAGCTACTGCAAGTAGTTTTTTGAATTCGGCATCTGTTAATACTTTGGCTTTACCTTCTCTAGGCATAACTTTTTATTTAAATCCTAAAAAATTAATATTCTATATAAAAAAGGAACTCTTGGCAAAATTAAAAAATTTTTATCTTCTAAAACCTGCATTGCAATTAAAGACAGCCTAAAATACCTATTTTAGGTTGTCTTTAATTTTTAAATATTAATAAAAACAATCATTGGTAATTTATTTAAAAATATAAAGTATAAGTACATATTTAAATGAGGAATGTGAATAGTAAGAATAATATTAGGATTTACAGCTAATATTATTATTATTTATTTGATTTTAGATACTTGGTTGAATCCTTATTAATAGTGCAGTATTTTATTGCTCTACAATGATAAGGAAATACCATGTTACGTTATAAAATAACTGGAATTGCAATTTTATTATTAACTAAAGTTCTTTTTGCTGGAACAATGGGCAATATGGACTTAATTCCAATTTGTATTCCTGGAAGCAGTATAATTCCTTGTGCTACTAATGCATGGGATTTCGGTGCAAGTGTACTTTATTTAAAGCCAAAATATGGTGATAAATTAGTTTATTTTGGTGTATTTCATGACCAGGATTTATCTCATAATATTGCTAAAAAATCCCGCGAATGGGACTGGGGTTATAAAATAGAGGCTTCATATCATTTTGGTACTGGAAGCGATCTTAATATTAATTGGTCTCACTTTAATCAATCTATAACCAATAATACCACCTTCACTGTAGCACCATTTGGGGTAACGATGCCTTTAACATATACGATTAAACCAAAATGGAACTCGCTAAACTTAGAATATGGGCAAATAGTTAATTACGGTGAAAATAAAAGCTTTAGATTTTATGGTGGTCTACAATCTACTGAATTAGATAGCGATGCAGTGCTTAGCCTACCACCTGTATCTATAAGAGGTAGGAGTAATTATGTACACGCAAGTGGTGATATAAAATATCATAGTGTTGGCCCGAGAATTGGCCTTGATTACTATTCCAATTTTTTAGGTAATTTTGGTATATATGCAGATGCTGCTATAACCGTGCTTTTTGGAAATGGCCAATTTCACCGAACGAGTTTTATTAATGATGTTGTCTTGAATTACAAAAGTGGCTCAAAAAATCTTATTCTTCCAGAATTTGAGGGGAAAATTGGTGGACAATTTACTTTTCTTATGGGACGAAGTTATTTATCTTTTAATGCTGGATATATGTTAGTTGATTTTTTATCTGGTACAGATACCTTAACTACTAAGGGATTTGGAGATATTTTTTCCTTAAGTGGAGTTTATATTGGAGTTAAATGGGCTAATAGTCTATAGATGAATTTTAAATTAGGCTGTCAAAAATAAGGCAGCCTAATTAAAGTAAAAGTGTTAATTTAATTTTTATCCTAATACATTTTTCTAAGAATTTAAGCGCTTACTTCTGTTAACTTCTTAGATCGAGATACCAGACATTTCTGAGCCTGCTTTTTATAAGAATCAATTTCTGGAAATAGAATACATAATTTTTCCCAGTAAGATAAAGACTCTTCAAGTTTTTTCTGTTTCATTAGCGCAACAGCTAAAATTCTTAATGCTTGTATATTATCCGGATCTTTATTATAGATTGATTGAGCAAGTTTAATTTGATTTTCTGAACTTTCTGCATCCTTTAATTGGTCTGACATTCTTCTTAAAATTAAGGTTTTTACTTTTAAGACTTGCTTATCTTCCGGAGCTTCATTAATTAACGCAACATTTATCTCCCATGCTCGTTCGAAATCCCCTTTTTCTAAAAGGATTTTTATATTTTCTAGTGCTCCTTTTATAACTGATTTAGAAAGACTTTTAATTTGAGAGGGTTGATTATCCTTAGAATTAAAATATAACTTCATTTGTTGCACAGTAAAAAGTGCCTCAAGAAAGTTATTAGCTTTCAATGCTGCTTTTGCTCTTAATATCCATGCATGTTTATCTTTACTTTCCAAAGTTGTTGCCTTAATCAACCAGCTTAAAGCTTCTGAATATTCATTTTTGGCGAAAAAAGCTCGACCCATCAATAGCGCTATACCGGGGAAAGTTGGATCTAAAAATGATATATTCATTCCTGCTTTAATTGCCTTGTCATAATTCTCATTGTTATAGGCATCTTTAAACTCACTACGCTGACTTAGAATATATTCACGTCGAATTCGAATAGCTAAGTTTTGTCGAGGCTGAATTAATAATAAAGCGCTTAAATAACTCATCCATTCCTTAAGATTTTTCTGGCGAAAATTATAATCTTCAATAAACTTTAACCATTCTGCAGATATTTTAACGATCATTTTTTTAACTTGTGGATCATCAGGGCATATTTCTAATGCCTTTTGCAAACTTTTGGCAGCAGATAAAACAAAGTTATGATTTAGCGCAGCTCTTGCAATAGAAAGAATTTCATCAGCTGAAATAGAAGATACTCTTTCAATTAAAAGCTCTAAGCTTTTCTCATCTGCTACTGTTGCAAGCATTCTATTTAAAGCAGATATAAGATTAGAATCATTAGGAGATATTTCTAAAGCTAAGTTAAGCCATTTAATTGCCTTCTCAAAATCATTTTCTTGCTCAAAAAGCAACGCTTGTTGAGAGGCTGCTTCTAACCTGAAATCTTCAAATTTATATAACTGTTCCCAATAAACGCTAGCTTTAATTGGTTCACCTAAAGCTTGAGCGGCCATAGCTGATAGCTTAATAACTTCAGGTTCATAAAACTCTTCCTCAAAAAGAATATCAGCGTTATTTAAGACATCATTAAATTGCTTAAGATTAAAGTAACTTTTAATTAAAGTAAGTCGGCTGTCATTACTTAGCTCTTGATTTTCATCAAGAAACTTAAAACTTTCTATTGCTCTTTCGTAGTCATTTAAATAATATAATATATGCCCAAAAAATTCTTTAGCTGCTGAAAATTTAGGATATTTTCGCATTAAATTATTAAGCTGCTGAAGCACATTAGTTATTTCACCTTGTTCATATAATTCTTTAAGGCGTTCTAGCTCATCATTTAGAAGATTTTTATCATTTTCAGTTTCCTCATTATGTAAACCATTTAATAGAGGTTCAATATAGAGCCGTTGTAAATCATTAAAAATTCGATTTTCAAACAAGGGTGTATAGTGAGTACTATCTAAGCCGTTTTTTTGTAAAGATAAGGATTGACCAAGCACCATCATAAGATGCGTTGGATTATAAACTTTACATCCAATATCTTTACCAGTTTTCTCAATAGTTTTAATCCAATTATCACGAGAGCTAATATATGACATATCAGGTAATTTAACGTTGCAATGTGTAATATAAACCACATTTTTTACCCGGTTTGTGATTTCAATCATATCTTGTTTAAGTTCATCGGGTGTCATTTGTTTAACGGATATTTTGCTTAATAATTTTTGCTTTTCTTTAGGGTAAGTTTTATAAATTGGGTCAGCTTGTAAAAAACTTAACAATTCTTCTTTATTAGGTTTTGCAGCTAATGACCAAAATTTTTTAGTTCGCTCTGGATCTAAAAAAAATTCTGAAAAATATACATATATATAATTCATCTGCACGTATTCATCATTAACCATAGCGACTTTAGCAGAAGATATCTCAACAAAATATAAATCAGATGGGGCTGTTTTTTTTCTTAATTGATTTTTATTAAAACGTAGGCGAGGAGATAAAATTGGATGAATTTCTTTTGATGGTAGATAATCGCCTTGTAAATATTTAAGTTGCTGTAATGCTTCAGCACTAGTATGTGTAAAACCATAAATATCTGTTGTGTTTAATTGAGAATAAGTTTTAAAGTTGAATTTTTTAAATGGATTATGTATTCGGCAAGAACCGATAGGTGTTATTTTTATGGTCATAATATTTCTCGCTACTTTCGACTGAATTTTATATTGTTAACTAATGTTATCTATGTATAGATTTACTTATTAATCTTTTCAAGTTAGATACTTTTCTCGTTAGTAAGAATAAGTTAGCGGAATTCCAAGTCACATTATTATAAATTTATATATAATGTTAAGAGACTGTATTGGAAGAGTAGAATATAGTTAGGTAAATAAGCTTTAAGTAATTTTTATAAAGTTTCTTAAGGATAAGCTTTCACCTACTAAAATGTAATGGATTTATTAAATCATTAGCCACTTCCTTATAGCTCCTATTATTTTTAAATATAAATTAACTGTTTTTCACCCTGGTGTCTATCTACTTACAAGGAATTAAATTATATAATCTGAAATATTAAAGTTAAATTAATTGGAATAGACAGGTTTACTAATGATGATTTCCAGATGCAATGTTAGCGTCTATTATTTGAGCAACTGATTAATAAACTATTATGCAACACTATAAAATTCTTTTATTATCCGTGCTGCTGACAACGCTGTAATATGATTGTAATCTAATTCTGGAATTAGCTCTTAAATATTCATACCAATATAAGTGAAATGATTGCGTAAGCTATGCAATAAGTAGATCACTTGGTTTATATTTAGATTAATTTAAGTATAAAGATAGTATTTTCATTATCTAAATGGATTTAATATAACGCCATATTCCACCACTAAGGCGAGCATTATTAGGGTTTTTAATTAGAAAGTTTAGTAATAGTTTTAAAAATTGCTGCGTCCAGCGTTTACAAAAATCTTCAATATTTTCATTAGGAAATGGATCTGGTAATTCTTGTAATTCAAAGATAAAATTACTTTTTTCCCAATAAGGAATAGCAAAAAAAGAAGGAGATTTAGTTTTAAAAGACATTCTGGCTGCAAAATCTGAGTAAGTTACTTTTTGATTTTCAAATTCAATTTTAGGAGCAGCTGGATTCATAGCACCATCTACTGCAATAGTAATAACATTACGTTGGCGCAAGGACTTAATAATTTGTCTTACTACCTCAGCTTCGGTATTCACGCTAGTCGAAATCAAAGTATTGTTATAAGGTAATGATGGAAGACTGGGAGTAGACGCTATCCATTTATAAGGTAGCCCTAATAATTCTAGTGCTAAAGGCCCAGCGTAAAGACAACCAACATGAGCTGATGCTAAAATAATGCCATTGCCTAGATTTAATTTGTCTTCAATTTTAAAATGTTTTTCCGATAGATCTTCAAAAAAAGCCATTGGTTCATCAGCCTGATGTGGTCTACATTCAAGCCAATCAAGTAAGTAATGATCAACTAAGTATCCCCATTTAGCTTTTTCTTCATATGAATCTCGATAGCTTTCATCCATTGCATTATGATTACTTATAATTTTCCACAACCAGTCAAATCTTGCTTGAGGAAGGTTAACTGTTTCTATTTTTTGTCTTAATTGATTTAAGCCATCTTCAAAGGTATCAGCAAGTGTTTTATTACGAATGGCAAGGCTTTCTTCAAAAATCATTTTTGCTTCATCCGTACGTTGTGCTTGCACTAAAGCTGAAGCTGCATATCGTTTCCATTTTATTGAATTGGGTAGTAATTTTACGACTTCAAGCATTTCATTTGCTGCTTCTTCGTAATTCCCAGAAAATTTTAGTGCTCTGGCATTGAGTAGTCTTGTGTGTGGATTTCCTGGTAAAAGTGTTTTTAATTTTTCTAAATATTGTAGAGCATTAGAATAATTCCCACGTCTAAATAGTAAATCACCTAATAAATTATTTATTTGAATGTTGTCTGGATCAAGTGTGTGCGCTTTGCTAAGAAATGTCATAGCTTCATCTTCTTTATTTTGGTTTGTAATATTTATTTTTGCCAGGATCAAATAAAGACGTGCATCCTCACAGCTTAATTCTAGTAACTGATTAATAATCTTTTCTGCTAAAGAGTATTCTTTGCTATCAAAGGCAATTTGTGCAGCCATAACCCCAAGCTCTTTAGATTGATTAGATAAGGTGAGATTAGAAATATGTTTAATACAAAGCTTAAATTTTTCTGCTCGTGATAAAGTTAAAAGGGCTATTTTAAATAAGCGTTCATTCTGTTGGTAAGCAAATTCATATTGCTCAGCTAACTTTAAAGCTTCATCTAGTTTATTGTCTTGTAGCAACAATTGAATTAATTGAGCAGCTATATCGTAGTTATTTTTATCAATATCTAAAATTTTTCTTAGATAAATACAACCTTCCTGGCGTTCATTTTGTCTAATTAAAAGGCTGGCTAGGGTTGATAAGTCAAGTGCAGATTGAGGATGTTTATTTAAAATTAATTTAAGTAATTTGATAGGCCAGATAAAATTTTTTGATTTTATTAAGGGAGCAATTACCATACGACGTAACCAAGCGCAATCACTATAATTGTTCCACGAAAGAGATTCAAAAGTAGTTAGGCCTAAATCAAACTCCTGAACATTAAAATAAATCAAACCTAACTTCATGAGCTCAGATTGGGAGAGGGGGGATGATTGGTTCTTTATTATTAATAAAGCTTCTGGCCATTTTTTTAATTGTATTAGCTGATCTAGGTCCTTTAAAGATTCTTTTATTTCCATTGTGTTTTAATCTTATGTTTTTATTGAAATTCTTATAGCCGTTTTTAACAAAGATACTAGTGTAGTGAGGCTATATAATACAATTAAAATTAGTAAAAAGAGTTTAATAATTTGAGGCTCAACAGGTATTGGTGAGGTAATAGGTGGAACAATAGTAAGAAAATATTGTCGTTGATTAAAAACCTCTGATTTAATATCCTCAACTGATTTTAAAGCCACTTCCCATTCTTTTTCGGCAAGATCTCTTTCAATTATAGCACGCTCAAAACCTGCTAAAATTTTATTCATAGACCAACTTCCATTGTTTACTAATCGCATGTTTAAATTTTGTTGCTGTTGATGAAGTACTGAAAGATGATCTCTTAAACGATCAACAACGGGACTATCTTTTACATTAGCTCGTTTATAGACGGCAATTTCTCTTTCCGTTTGTTTTATTTTTGCTTTAATATCATTTAAATTAGCATATATAGCAGCCACAGTTTCTCGTGGATTTAAATCACGTTTTAAAATTTGATAATTAACGATTCTTTTGCGAGCAGTCTGTAAAGCTTTTTCTTTTAACTTAAGAGTCTCTTCAGCTTCTTTTATTTTATCTCCAAACATTCTGTTTGATAAAGAATTCACCCAACTCTCAGCATATAATAATAGTGCATCAGCAAAATGCTTCGCATCTTTCTCATTTTTAGCTTGAACTTTTATCCTTAGTATTCCCTCCTGAATATCTATAGCTACTTTAACTCGCCGTTTATAATAGTAGTAATCATCGCTACCAATTAATTTGTTGGAAAATGGTCGTGATAAAAAATGAGTATTAGATTTTTTAAAATAACTTATAAAACCTTGCTCTTTCTCCATTCGATTCATCATTTCGCGGGAAAAGATGTATTCTCTAGCAGAAAAAATATTTTGCATAACATTAGGACTTACTGATGAAGGTATTATTGAAGAGCCTATTGTATTATCATTTAAACTATTAGTTTTTATAGTTACGATAGATTCAGCTTCATAAAATGGCGTAGTAAATAATTTTGTAAAAGCTGTTAAAAATGCAGAAATTAATATTAATAAAAAAATACGTTTTAAAAATAGTTGTTTTCGACGGTGATGTTCAAAAACAATAGCTTGTCTTGTTTCATTAATTTTTTCAATACTAGGAAGCTTCTCTAAAGCAGCAGTTTTTTTCTCTTTTTCTAGGTTCTCAAGCTCTTCTTGCCGTTGACGTTTAAATTGCTCAATTCGTGTTTCACGTTCAATTTCAGCCTTTTCTCTTCGCTCTTTGGCAGCGAGCTCAGCAGCAGCTAAACGTTGTGCTCTCCAAGCCTGAATACGCTCTTCATTAAATTTCTTTTTCTCGAGAAGCCTTTTTTCTTCTTCATTATCCATCATCTTTCTACATATATCCTATCCATGTATTTTGCTATATTAGGCTTAAGTCCTGCTCAAAAAAATAACATGCTTCTTCATATGATTGATACATTTTAATTTGGCCATTGTGAAGAAGGCCATACTTATCACAAATATTTTGTACAAGTTTTGAATTGCGGGTAAAAAAGATTAAACCGGATTTTTTTAATCTTAACTCTAAGGCTACTTCACACTTGATTCTAAAATCATCATCGCCAACGCTTAGTTTTTCATCCGCTAAAAAGAAATCACAAGGAATAGCTAGACTTAAAGCAAAGCCTAATTTGGCGCGCATGCTACCAGAATATGCACTCATCTTTAAATTCAGTTCAGGATTTGATAACTCAGCAAAGTCCTGACAAAATGCTCGTAAATCAAATGGATCAAGATAGTTTAATTGAGCAATAATTTTTATATTTTCACTAGCTGTAAGAAAAGGATGAAACGCGCCAGCATAACCTAAGGGCCAAGCGGTTCTTTTATTTATTAAAACACCACTATCGAGCTTCAGCATACCTGCAAGAATCTTTACTACCGTACTCTTGCCTGCTCCAATACCACCTAGTATACCGACTTTCTGATGCTCTTCAACTAAAAAGGTTGCATTGTTAAGGACAATCTGTAACCCACTAAGATTTTTAAAGTATTTAGTACCATTTATAAAACCTAACAAAGTATCACCTAATTGGTTTTTGAATTTTTTAAAGTTTATTGTTCTACCATTTAACTAAATTAAACTAATGGAGTAAATAGAGATTAATAACTGCTTTTTTTCTAAAAAAAATTTAAATATAGAGCCTTTGCCGGTTCATTCTAATGAATAACGTTAAACCAGTTACTACAAGTATAAATAAGATAGGCTGATAGTATATAGCCATCCTAGAATGATAACTTAAAAAAGTGCCGTCCCTTATAATTTCAATAGACTGAAATAAGGGATTCATAGCTCCTATCTCAGATGCCCATTCGGGTAATTCATTGGCAGTATAAAAAATACCCGAGATCCAAAAGACAGGTCGCAGCATAATCGGCAAAAATTTTTCTACCATAGGATATAGCGCTGCTAATTCAACCATAAGACTTCCTACTGCAAATCCTGTCCCCCAAGCACAAAGATAGCCATAAATCATAACTAAAGGATCACTACATTCGGCTTTATCAAAAATAATAAAATTAAATAGAAAAAGTATTAAAAAGACAAAAATGCTATTTAATAATTCTACAAACGCAGCAGCTGCAAGAATAACTAAAGGTGTAATACTAAGTATATGAAGGATAGTTTGACTTGTTTTTCTAGTTCTCATTATAGAATTGATAGTATATCTAAAAAGAATATAGGAAAGCATTCCAGGTATAAGAAAACTGACTATATCCGTAAAGATCGGAACTTGTTTCCCAACTAGTGAGAAAAAAATAATTAATGCCCCGATCCAGGCCAAAGGATTTATCAGCGCCCATATATAAGCTAAGGTATCGCCAGAGAATCTAGATTTAATATCCTTAATAATTAAGGTATTTATAATTTCATTCATAATTTTTGATATATAGCTTCTTATAAAACCTTGTAGTTAAAATGATCTACCTAAGCCTACAGCTGGACTTAAGCTTGATAAGATTTTCCGAATATTTGTATAAGGTGCATCGGTAGTAATAATTAAGTCACCATCCCTAATTTTAAAATGTTGTGCAGCAAAAACTGATTGCACTTGCCGCATATTTAATTCATATATTACTTGAGAATCAATTTTAAGTAGTCTAATTCCTATGGAAGGGGGCAATGAGTTTATAATTTCTGCTTTTTCATATCTTAATAAAAAGACGCCAGATGGATTAGCAACTTCATCACTTAATCCTTCAGCTAAAGCGATAGCTTCGATTAATGATAGTTCACTTTTTGGAAATTTAATTAGTTTTTGAATTCCTGTTGCTCCAAGAACAGTAAAAGAACGATTTATTTCACTTAGAATTATATTATCTCTAGGATAAAGATTGATATTTTTATGAGGTGATTGATAAATATCGATCAAAGTGGTTTTGTATTTTTCTCCATTTCTTTCTAACATGACTTCAGTTAATTCAGGAGCTAAAGTGGATCCTCCAGCTTCTGCAAGGACTGATATTAAATCATGTCGTCTGGGCATTATTTCAAATGTGCCGGGTTTTGTAACAACACCTTGAATAGCAACTTGTTTACTTATGCCTTCTACCTTTTTAATAATTACTTGTGGATTAATAACTTTATTTTTTAATATTAAAGTTAGCTTCTGTTGTAATTGTTCTAATGTATTTCCAGCTGCTTTAACTTTACCAACATACGGAATATAAATATTTCCTGTTTCTGAAATAACAGTTAGACCTAAATTGGCAGCACCTTTTTGCTCACCTGTATATAATCCTTCGGTAGCATTTTCCCAAATAGCAATATCTAACTTATCACCAATGTCTAAAGTTTCGTAATTAATAAGTTTAGTGTGCTCTAAAGGTAGCCAAGTAGGTAAGGAATTTAAATTTACCATTCTTGCTATAGTTAGATTTACTGGAATAATTGGAATTTGACCATAACTGCTTTTATATACATCAAATTTAGTAGGGCCACTTCGGGGTAATACTGTACAACTTAACAGCAAAGGATAAAAAAATACAAGTATTAACTGATAATTTATAAATTTTATTACACCAACTCTTCGCACACTTCCTGCTCCACTGCTATTTGAGAAGTTGATCCAGCCAAAGTACTCACTGTTTTTTCAATCATTCCTGAAATGGAAAAGTTTGTACTTGCAAAGCTAATAGCTTTATTCTTTAATTCTGGATCGTTTTTAAACATTGTTATTATATTAGATACTTTTTCGCAAGCTTCTAATAAATCTGGCTCTTGAGCATCATTTAAGATAAAACCTGTTTCACCTTGAATAAAACATTCTTGGGCGCCACCAGCTGGAGTAGAAACTATGGGTACTCCCATATATTGCGCTTCAATAAGTACATTTGGTAAACCCTCATACAAAGACATGAGTATCATTACGTCCATTTTTAATAACCAATAACCAACTGATTTGCTTAAGCCAACAAATAAAATTCTATCAGAAATTTTTAATTCATTTGCTAGCGTCATACATTGTGCACGTAAACGTCCTTCTCCGACTAGTATAAACCGAGCTTTCCGATGTTTTTGAAGATATCTTTTAATAAATCGAATGACTAGAATAGGGCGTTTATCAGCTTCAAATCTGAAGACGCCGCCAATAGTTTCCGTAGCATCAGATGTCTGAGATGCAAATTTAGCCCACATTTCCTCATCCTGTCCCTCAGGCTCAGTTTTAGGTGGGGTAATACCATTATAAATTATAGAAAAGCGTTTAAATGAAATATCTAACCATTCTGCATACGCCTTAGCGGTTGCAGCTGTATTTGTTACAAAAGATACAGTGTGAATTTCTGCTAAATATTTATAAAGTGTATAATATTCAGGTTTAAATAAATGTGGTCTTAAATTAGGGGGGTAGCCTCGGAAATTTAATATAATTCGGGGAACGCCTGCAACTAAGGCTGCAATAGCTGCAAATAAAATAGCACCATCTTGCCAGATAAATGCGACTTCTGTTTTAGCCTCTCTATAGTATTGAACTAAGTGATTTAAACCATATCTAACTAGACTTGGGCTTTCATTAAGTAGGTCTAAGAGAGTTGGCGATTCAATGTTAAGTTTTTCAATGGGCACTGATGGCATATTTCTGATTTGAAATAAATTAACTTTATGTTCTTTTAATAGTGAAGAAAAAAATATTTTTTCTTCTTCTGAATCAGTAACATTAATTACAACATCAACTTCTGTATTAATTTTTACACCTAAAACTGATTCATCATGGGTTTTTTTCTTATTTATATGTATGGCTGTAAGGCATACTTGGCGTTCTGCACCACCAGGTCCTAGGCTTCCTGTTATTAAAGAAACTTTTCCTAGTTGATTAGGAAGACTTTTTTTTCTAGTTTGTTCTTTAAGGCATAAAACAGCATGCTTCATCGATAAAATACTAAAATCATCACTGCTTTGTACTGGACGGCCTTCTTTAGTTTCTATAAGATTAATTATCTTTATAATTTCATCATGAATAATACGTTGTTTTTTATCAAGCTTACTAACGTCTATAGGTTTAATAACTTCATATGCTTTGATTACTTTTCTTCTTTTTCTTAAAGTTTGAGCATATACAATTCTTAATTTTTCACTTTCTGGAAATTTTATGACTAATTCATCAAACATATGGTCTGAGTCATCATATTTTTTCATTTTATATAGCAAATGAGCATGAACTATGAGGGAATCAATACAGTTTTGCTTAAGTAAAGGCGAGTTGCTGATTAAATCTTCTGCTTTGGGCAACTGATTATATTTGATTAATGCTTGAACGTATTTATCAAATAATTGGAGATTATCGCTATTTAATTCATAAGCATTTTTTGCTTCTGATAGAATTTTATCTTCAGAATTCAAATGCATATTTGAACTATCACTTGTCTCGGTGATCATAGCTATTTTCCTGAGTTAGTAGTAACAATACTTAGAAATAGACCCTCAATTTTGACATTTTCTATAGCCTTTAAAGCTTGTTTTTGCTAGGAGTATGATTGAGGTACCAATATTGTTAGTTAAGCACTAACAATATTGGCATTATTAAACTTTCTAAAAGCACCACGAGTATCAACAATTAATTTTGCATTTTTTGCAATTAGCTCATAATTAAATGCTTGATGTGCTGTAGTTAAAATCACACAATCGTACTGATTTATAGTAGACTCTGTTATCTCAACACTTAATAAATCAAACTTATGTGCACGCATTTGAGGAAAAGAAGGAACATGTGGATCAGAATAATCAACAAACGCACCTCTTTCTTGGAGTAACTCCATTATTTCTATAGAGGGTGACTCACGAACATCATCAATATCTCTTTTATAAGCAATACCAAGCACAAGAATGCGGCTATTTTTTATAGTACATTCTCGCTCATTCATAGCTTGCGCAACTTTATTTACGACCCAATGCGGCATGTGGCTATTAATTTCCCCAGCTAGTTCTATAAAGCGGGTGTGGATCCCATATTCACGTGCCTTCCAAGTTAAATAAAATGGATCAATTGGAATGCAATGTCCGCCAATTCCCGGCCCTGGATTGTATGCTACGAAACCAAATGGTTTAGTAGAGGCTGCTTCAATAACCTCATGAATATCAATATTCATTTTATCAGCTAACATTTTAATTTCATTAACTAATCCGATATTTACTGAGCGATGAATGTTTTCAAGAAGCTTGGTCATTTCAGCTACTTTTGTATTGGAAACCGAAACAATATGGTGAATAATCGAAGAATATAGAGCCCGGCCTGCAGTGCGACAATTTTCCGTATCACCCCCGCATACCTTTGGAATAGTTGCTGTCGAGAAATCAGGGTTACCTGGATCTTCCCGTTCTGGAGAATAGACAAGAAAAATATCTTCCCCAACCTTTAAGCCTGTACTTTCGATTCTAGGTTTTAATTCTTCTTGGGTTGTACCAGGGTAAGTGGTACTTTCAAGAGAAATCAGTTGGTCTCTTTGAAGAAAAGGTTGTAAGGAATCCATTGTTTGCAAAACGAAGCTTAAATCCGGTTCGCGGTATTTATTTAAGGGTGTTGGTACACATAATATAATTGCATCCGCCTCTTTAGATTTCGAAAAATCAGAGGTCGCAATAAAGAGCTTTTTAACATTAGAAATTCGCTCATTAGGAATATGTTTAATATATGATTTACCGTGATTTAATGATTCATTTTTAGATTCATCAACATCAATCCCAATTACACGATATCCAACCTCAGCGAATCTAAGCATTAAGGGTAAACCAACATAACCTAAGCCCACAATTGCAATAATAGCTTCTTTATTATTAATTTTTTCTATAAAACTGCTTAACATTTTACTCATCCTTGATTTCGTTTAACTAAATTACTGGGTTATCTACTTTATAGTAGTATCTATACCAATCGACAAAATTTTTAATTCCTTTAGCGATTGGCGTATTTGGCTTAAAGTCAACCCATTTGTTAAGTGCTTCGGTATTAGATGCAGTAGCGGGTACATCTCCAGGTTGCATAGGCAAATAATTCTTTTGTGCTTCTATACCAAGGGCGTCCTCTAGGGCGCTAATATAAGATATCAGGGGAACTGGATTATTATTGCCGATATTAAAAACTCGATAAGGAGCATTACTAATTGCTGGGTTTGGGGTTGCTGCATCAAAATTGCTATCTGCTGTTGCTACCTTATGGGTGACTCGTATGATTCCTTCTACAATATCATCAATATAAGTAAAATCTCTTATCATTTTGCCATGATTATAAATATCAATTGGCTTATTTGCTAGAATAGCTTGAGTAAATTTAAATAATGCCATATCTGGACGGCCCCAAGGGCCATATACAGTAAAGAAACGTAATCCAGTTGTAGGTAAATTATATAAATGACTGTAGGTATGCGCCATTAACTCATTTGCTTTTTTTGTAGCAGCATAAAGACTTATAGGGTGATCAATATTTTGGGATTCATCAAATGGCAAGGAAGTATTGCTACCATAGACACTAGAACTACTAGCATAAACTAGATGTTGAACATCATTATATCGACATCCTTCTAAAATATTCATGAATCCTTGAATATTGGCATCTATATAAGCATGCGGATTTATCAAAGAATAGCGAACACCTGCTTGAGCAGCTAAATGGACAACTTTTTGTGGCTTTTCAGTAGCAAATAATTGTTTTAATGCTTGTTTATCACTAATATCTAATTCATAAAATTTAAAATCAGGACTAGAACTTAGTTGATTTAGTCGTGCCTTTTTTAGATTCACATCGTAATAATTATTAAGGTTATCAACACCTATGATTTGGTTACCATCAAGCAAAAAACGTAAAGCAGTATGCATCCCAATAAAACCGGCACATCCGGTAAGTAAAATTTTCATCTATGTCCTTATTTGTCACAGCGACTAATAAATTAACTATAACAAAAGGGGGGTATCAAATAAACTACTAAGGTAAATCATAGTGAAATAATAGTTAATGCTTTGGCCAGAGATATAGAAATATTCATATTAGAATTAATCAGAGTATAAAGAGATATGTATTATTGCTTTAGGCTGGTTGTCTTTATTTACTTAGATATAATAGTTTATTAAACAGGTGTCTTTATTAAAATATTAATTTTGTAAACGGATTTTATTTTTTTATAATTTTTTTAGTTAATGTGCTAAAATTTTTTATAATTTACTTTATCTCTTAAAAGCGTCTTTTATTTCATATTTTGGTTAAATTGAATGATTTTTAAACAAAAAGTACCCAATTATGGCATAAATTTTGATATAATTATTCTATGTACTTAAATGAGATTATGGTTATGGCTACTATCAACTCTATGAACTTCCAACCTGATAATACAGGGGAAGCTCAAATTAATTTACGTGAGTTAACTTTAAATCAATGGGTTAATGAAAGTTTAGGCGAAGATCCTATAGAAAAGTATGGATTAAAAGATTCTACTCAAGTGGTTTCATTTTTAAATACCCATAAAGGTAAAGATTTACGTGCAATGATTGTAAAAGAGTTGATTGAGATTGTTAAACAAGAGGAATCTCTCTTTAATAGAATAATTGAAGATAAGATGTTAGCAGAACAACTTTTAGCCTACTTACTGTTTAAATTAGCGTATAAAGAAAGTGAGCAATTTAAAAGGCTTTGTGAAACGGTACAGGCGCAAATTGATAAGCTTTTAAATAAAGATAAAAATTCTAAAGCAACAGAAGCAAATATTTCAGTCGAGCTATTAATTCATTTAGAAAGCTTACAAAGCTTACAAAAAGAAGCTCAAGATATAACGCGAACTATAGAAGCGGAAAAGCATGAATTGACTATAGTGGAACGTCAATTAGAGCAAATGAATACGGCTAGAAGCTTATTTGTTCAACATCATCGTGATTGTGAAATTATTATCGATGATTTATTAGCTATTGATGACCATTCTATAGCCTTTGATCCATTATCTGCTCGTAATCATTTAATTAATGTTCGAAATACTATGGCAAGAGTAGAAGTTCTTCCCTTCAGCATTAATCAGCCAAGACAAGATATAATGATAGCACCTGTGTCTGTAACAGAAAGACCTCGAACTTTCGGTTCACTGAAACAGGAAATTCACAATACAATTGATAGGTTATTAGATCAAGGACGTTTAACTAATATGGGAGAGGAGAATAATATATTTGGCGATTCTCACCATCCTGTTACTATTGATAATGAAGGGCTTAAAAAACTATTAAAACTATCAAAGTATTTTCTTATGGAAAATTCAAAAGTAGGTGTAAATCATTATGACTCACAAATTGAAATTATGAGAGATAGTGTTAACTCTAGGAAAAATAATATTTATAGTTTAGAAAGCACACTTACTAATACACTAAATAAAGTAGAAAAAAAGAAAAGAGAAATAGATGATTATTACAATAGGACAACTCGGGCACAAAGTAATAATAGTAAATTAAGCCAACCGCCAGCTTTTTTTGCTAGTACTATTTCGAGGGAAGTGCATAAGCAATATAATTCCTCTTATTCTCCTAAAGGTTCCAAACAATAACTAGTAAATAAGAATAATTTAATAAAGCTTATTATTGGGAAAAATTTCTTTAATTTCCTTAGTTAACTCTTTAGTATCTAAATTATTTTGACTGACATATAAAGCAACCCAATTCAGTAAAGAAGGTGGAATTGCATTCAATGCTTGTGATAATTCAGCGAAAATTCTAGCATTAAAAACATTTGTGCTTAGTTTAATGGAAGATATACTAGAAGGTATCGCGCTATATATTTGTATTAATTCTTCGCCAGTTTTTAATCTCACTCTTGTAAATGTTAAATCGAGTTTAATTACATTTAAAGGCATGGTTTTAATAGATTTAAAAAGGTCTATATTAATAGAATTTTTTATTCGATAATACATTTTTTAATTCAAGTATTTAAAGATTAATTTAAGTACCTTATCTGCAAGGAAAAAATAAAAGTTTAGCTGTTTTAGATTATTTTAAGAAAATTAATTATTCCTACAGGATGCTACAGGAGTTGGCATTACTATTTCATAAAAGTGATTAAAGTAATTTTGTCTAACTGGAATAGTTGCTTTTTTACCCGCATTAGGGCCAATAATAAACGTATTTTTTTTAGCAACTCCAGCAAGTTCATAAGCTTCTATATCTGTCATGGCATTGCCATAAGCACGTATAATATTTAATTTTTTTTCTCTTATAAGATCTTTTAAATAATTCGCTTTATACTGTGCAGTTCCCTCTCTAAATAAGAGGGAGCTTCGCGTTTTAAGTGGCCAAGGAGGATAAAATAAAATATTTTCTAGCCATTCTCTAGATACGGCGGCCATCCAATAGGGGCGCGCAGTAAGAAAAATTATTTCATATCCTTTTTGTTTATAAGCTTCTAATACTTCTGCCGCATAATAGTAAGGCTTAGCTATTGATAATGTTAAAAAATCTTTAACAATCTCAAAGTCAGAAAGAGTTAAAGTACCATCAATGTCAAAAACTATAGCTTCATGTTTAGGATTAACTATACTAATAAATCCATCTGCCGAACTTCCATCTCCTTCTACAAACATGCGGACTAAATAATCGCCAGGTACTAATTTTTCTTGCAAAGATATAGCAACTTCACCATTTGAATTAGTTATAAATTTACCTAAATAACGCCATTGTTTAGTATAGTCTGCGTAGAGGTAAGCATGAATAAATTCGTCTTCTAAATCCTTATGTAAAACCCAATCATAATCAAATTTTGCATGTAGCACGACATAATTTTGGCTACTTAAAATTAAATCATGGACAATATGAAAAGGTTTAAATAAATTACTTAAAATTACATTTCCATAATGTCTAAATTTTTTTACATTTGGCGGAGAAAGATAAGGTGCTTCGTTAGCTATATTAACATTAGTACATTGATCATTTGTTATAAAAGAAGCAGTAAAATTATTACTATAAACGCAATGCAAATTTCCAAATAATATTAAAACTATTAAGTATTTTTTAATTTTCATTCCCTTTTCCTTTAACAGTTTATCCCTAATCCCTTAAAGACATCGTTGCTAAAGTTGAAGCTACATAACGTTAAGTGGTAAATAATGTTCGTTATTTGTATGATTATTCTGCATACATCATAACAATTTATTTTATGATTAATTATATATCAAAGAGATCATTAATTCATCATAAAGATAGATAAATTTGTATATTTTTTGGTTATTGAAATAAATTAATGTTATTTTTTACGAGGTTACTTACGAAAGAAATACTTTAATTTTCAAAAACCTAAGCTTTAGAGGCGGGCTTTATACTGTATTACTTTAAAGCTATTGATGGATAAGGTGTTCTTTGTGATAATTATTATCTTTTTTTAATAGGGATATTAATATGGTTAAGAAAATTGGTTTGCTATTTTTCTTTCTAACCTTCCAATTGTATGCAGGTAGCATGGGAACAGTCATTTCTTCTGATTATTCCTGGTTTGCTGCCATAGGCACAGGGTTTTCTTGGACAGAAAAACCAGGTATTTATAATCCTGACTCTACCCAATGGGATCCTGCCATTGAAGGCTATGATGCTCATCTCGGTGACAGAGGATTTTACACCTTTGCTATTGGTGCGAAAATACTAGAATTTATGGATATAGAAATTAGCTATTTAAATCATGAAGTTTTTAACTATCAAAAATTTCAAACTGGCGAACAATCTGGCCAGACTGCCTTTACCGGGAATGCTAGGACCCGTTTTTTTCAATTAGATAACCGTGCTTTATTAATCAATAGTTTTCTATATCCTTATCAAGGCTTAACTAGCTTTAAAGTAAATATTAAACCCTTCGTCAGTGGAGGTATAGGGTATGCTCATAATCAAGTACATAACTTTTATACAGTTGGCACTACTACAATAGCAAATACTTCTATTGGCTCCACTAGTTCTATTGGTTCAGCTATTAATGCAAATAGTTTCGCTTGGCAAGGGTCTGCTGGCTTAACCATTACTCCTATACAAAGTCATTTAGGAATTAACGTTGGTTATCGTTATTTTAATGGAGGGAAATTTAACACGTCATCTACAATATACACAAACTCTAATGGTATTATTAATACTAAAAATTGGAGTGGCTATTTAAAAGCAAATCAAGTTTTTCTTGAAGTTTTATATTGGATATAGTTAACACAAACAAGGATATATTTTCTTTATAACTTAGTATTATTTCTTCTTCTATAAAAAATTTATTAATTTAGTTGCTGGCTGAACTAGGTATGGGACAAAAAGTATTCTTATCCCCATTTAAATTTTCTGACTTAGAATTAGAAAATATACCTATATCATTTAATGCGCTTGAAACATTGAGTCTATTATTTACAAAATGCTCTAATCGTTCAATTTGAATTTCTTGCTGATCTAGTAAGGAACTATGACCGTGATTCAAAAGATCAAAATGCATTGATATTTTACTTAAATCCTCCTCCACTTTTACCAAGCTCTGAGCAAAATTTTCTAAGGTAAGCTCTTCATTATTTAAGATTTTTTGTAAGCGATGCTGAAAATAATTGCGCTGCTCGTTATCAGTCGTTATTGCTCTAGATACTACTTGTAAAGCATTTTTTAAAATATCGCCTATTTGTTTTGCTTTTTTTAACTCTAATATAAGTGATTCATTAGTTTCATTTAACTGGATAATTTGTAATGAAAGTTCAGATTGTCTAGCTTCTGCATCTAACATTATTTGTTTAAAATTTAAGTTAGATTGATCTATAAAATTTGTCTGCTCTTGAATTTTTAAGGAAAGTTCTGCAACTAGGGATTCTAGTTGATTTTGTATTATATGAAGTTCTGCGTTGGCTTGGGATAAATTTATTAGTTCATCTCCCATTATACTCATTTTATCATCTAGCTTTATAAGTTGTTCAGATAAAACTTTTAACTCTTGGTGAACTTTTGCAAGTGTAAGCCACAATTGATCGTGTAATTTACTAAGAGCGATTATAACTTCTGAAAGAATAGTTGCAAAACTTGCAAACCCTTGCTTTAAATTTTTTTTATTTTTTTCACAGTGTTTATAATGATTATTAAGAAAAAAGCCACTGATAGTGAATATAAAAAGAACACTTAAACTCACGATAAGTAGAGGCATAAGGTGAGACACTAAGGTTGCAATAAACAGAGGGACGAAAATAATAGCGCCTAGACTAAGTCTTTGCCACCAAGACAATTTACCCCAAAACATTGCCGCGCGTGAGAATAAACTTGAGTTCTCAGCAAAAGTTTCAACTAATTTATCCAGATCGATTTTTAATTTTTCTAATATTTTTTTATTTGAATTAAGTTGGTTAAGCTGAATTTCATTAAAATGAAGATTTGTACAAACTGCAGATAGATTAATATTAACTTGTTTTAACTTCTCGTCTATAACAATGTCTTGCTGCATACCTGCTAAAATGGGCATTGTTTCCTTTCCTATTAATTTCAATTAATGACAGCTAATCGAGGTCAATTGATGTAGATTCTATCGAATAATTTTAGCTCAGTCATTATTTTTTAATAACACACTGCAAAACATATAGATATTTTTTATTAATTTATCCAAATTTAACTATTGCATCTATATGTTTAAATTTATATAGAGAAAACTTGATTATAAAATTATATTAAATTAGGGTGACAGAAAATTATATTGCGAAAAAACTATTTAATTGCAAACTAAGGCATATTTTTTTTAGTTCTCAAATTTTAATAAATTATGACAAAATCTTATAAATCCTTCATATTTCCATTAGTTTTATTGAGCTCAATTATACTTGGTGGTATTACCGGCTATTGGCTAGGGCCTAAAAGTTATTCCTTAAAACCTTTGGGTGATATTTTTATCAACCTAATTCTTACTATTATTGTTCCGCTTATTTTTTTTAGTATTTCGTCTGCTATTGCACGTACTTCCTCATTAGGTAATTTAAGCACTTTGATGTCTTATATGACTTTAGTATTCATCTTAACCAGCCTACTTGCTGCTTTGTATGCTTTATTTGTAGTACTTCTCTTTCCTCCAACAATGGGAGGTAAACTAAACATTAGCTTCTCTTCTGCAGATAAGACAACAAATATACTTACTCAGATTGTAAGTATATTTACTGTATTAAATTTTTCAGAGCTATTATCTCATCAGCATATGTTAGCTTTAATTATTTTCTCGATGATAGTAGGTACAGCTATAACTAAAATCGATAAGCAGCAAGCGAAGTTATGCCTTGATATTTTGTACGCCGGCGAAACTGTTTTAATGAAAAGTTTTAACTTTATTATGTATTACGCACCTATTGGTTTTTTTGCCTACTTTGCAGTTTTAGTTGGTGATTTAGGCACTCAAATTATAGGCAATTACTTACATATTACCATTCTTTATTATGTATCAGTTTTGTTATATTTTATAATCGCCTCAACCTTATTCGCTTTTATAGCCGAAAAAAGAAAGGGGGTATTTTTATTTTGGTCTAATATTTCTACCCCTATGTTAACTTCACTCGCAACATGTAGCAGTGCTGCAAGTATTCCTGCTAATTTAGAAGCAACAAAAAAAATGCAAGTGCCTACAGAAATTGCTGATATTACTATCCCATTTGGCTCTCTGGTTCATAAAGATGGATCAGTAATTGGTGGTATATTTAAAATTGCCTTTTTATTTGAATTATTTCACCTAAATTTAAACAGCCCTAACGCACTTCTTACTGCCATAGGTGTTTCCTTATTAGTAGGTACTGTTATGGGTGCGATTCCTAGCGGCGGTATGCTTGGTGAGTTATTAATCCTTAGTGCTTATAATTTTCCATCGTCTGTGTTAATTGCAATAGCAGCTTTTAGTTTACTAATTGATCCCTTAGCTACTATGATAAATGTAACAGGCAATAGTATTAGTGCCATGATAATTACACGCTTAATGAAGATGAAAAAAATACACCAACAGAATTCATGACTAAATTTTAAGGTTCACATTTTATTTCACTTAAATAATTTTAAAATTAACTTATTCATAATCGTTGTAATTTTAATAGGTTTTAGTAAAGTAAATTAATAATAACTCTTTTCTTGAATAATGAAAAAATTTCTTCTTACGTTTCTTTCTTTCATAGCTTTTTCTGCTAATAGTATTTGTATAAAAAACCAAACTGATTTTTCATTGTATTATGAGATTCAGAATCAAAATACCCGTTTTCCTATACCTAAGATAAAATTTTTTAGTGGAATTACAAAACCACATCAACAAAAATGTCATGCACATTCTCAAGCTGAAGGTGATGATTGGATAATATATCGTTTTGATAATATCAAGATATTTACAATAAATGATTACAATGAATATAAACTAGTTTGTTCACGTCAAGTAGAAGGTATTCTTAATTTTTTGGAAATTGATTATCATCCTTGGTCCAATCAATGGTGGTGTCTTGATAGAAGTGATTATAATGATTAATTCACTTTGAAAATTAGTCTATTAGAGGTTAAAAAAATATTGATATTGACCAATTTGAGCCTTTTTGTTTTATAAAACTAAATTTACTCCTTATATATTTTGTAAACTAGCATTGATAGACGATGAGATTTCAAATAGGACTATCTTTAATCTTAAATTATAAAAGCATTATTACTGTATAAATCTGGAGTGTATTTTGATTAAAATACGTATTCATTGTACAGTAATTTTTATCTTTTTATTAATACACTTAAGGAATAAATTAGTGAAAAAAAAGAAATTTTATACAGAACTCTACTTCCAAGTCCTTATTAGCATTTTTTTTGGAGTTTTAATTGGATATAGTTATCCGCAGCTAGCAATCAAGATGCGCCCTTTAGGTGATGGATTTATTAAATTAGTAAAAATGATGATTACTCCAATTATCTTTACTACTGTTGTTAGCGGTATCGCTGGTATGAAAAATATACGAGAAGCTGGCCGCATTGGTATTAAAACAATTATCTATTTTGAATTAATTACAACTCTTTCTCTATTAATCGGCTTAGCCATAGCTAATTTATATCATCCTGGTATAGGGATGAATATGGATGTTAATATTTTAGATAAAACAGCTATAACAAATTATGTTGGGCAAAGTTCAAATTCTAATCCCGTAAATTTTTTACTCAATATTATTCCAGATACATTAATTAGTGCTTTTACAAAAGGTGATGTCTTACCTATTTTATTAATAGCTATTTTATTTGGCTTTGGTCTGTTACATGCAGGTGAAAAAGTAAAATTTATTTCACATTTTATCGATTTATTTTCAACAATTTTGTTTTCAATTATTGGTTTTATTATGAAACTGGCGCCTATAGGCGCTTTTGGAGCTATAGCTTATACAATTGGCGCTTACGGTATTCATACGCTTTTTTCACTTAGTCAATTATTAATCGCTATTTATATAACAAGTTTTCTGTTTATTTTTATTATATTAAACGTAGTTGGTAGATTAGCAAATTTTAGCCTTTGGCGCTTTTTAAATTTTATAAAAGAAGAGTTACTGATTGTATTAAGTACATCATCTTCTGAAGTTGTATTGCCTCGCATGATTAATAAATTAGAACAATTTGGCTGTGCTAAAAGAGTAGTTAGGTTAGTTTTACCTACGGGTTATACATTTAATCTAGATGGCACATCTATTTATTTGACTATTTCTACTTTATTTATTGCTCAAGCTTTTAATATTGATTTAACCTTTAGCCAACAATTATCAATTATTACAGTTTTATTATTAACTTCTAAGGGCGCTGCTGCAGTAACGGGTGGCGGATTTTTAGTACTAGCTGCTACATTATCAACTTTGCCATCTATACCTATTGAAGGGCTTGCTTTACTGTTAGGCATAGATAGATTCATGGATATTGCACGCTCTATAACAAATTTGATAGGTAATGGAGTAGCGACTATTGTTATTGCCAAGTGGGAAAATGATTTTAATGAAAGTACAGATGAATTACTCATAAAAAAACCTAAGGCAATGTTACCTACTTAAATTTATCAAAATAGGCTAAAATAATAAATCGCTATTAATATAATAGCGATTTATAAACTTTAAGCATGATAAGAGTGAGTCAGTTTGCTAAAGGCAATGAAAGCGCCAGGGTTATTAGTGGCGTCATCATCTGGAAAATACAGTTTATTTTTATCTAAGCTTAAAATGGGTTTTTTAAATTCAAATTCTCTATATTCATTAAATCTATAGTGTTTATAAAAAGCCTGCGCGCCAAAATTTGCGTTGCGAGTATATAATTCCATTCCTGTGGCATCGGGGTAGTTCCTAACTATTTCATCGAGTATTTTTTCACCTAACCCGAGTCTATGAAAAGACGGGGAGAGTGTAACAAAACGCAAATACACATGAGCTGATTTATAATTATATTCACAAGCAAAAAAAGCAATGGGTTTGTCATGGAAACGGGCGATTAAATAATCAATCTTCTTCGCTTGAGAATCAATTTTATGTTTTTCTTCGCTGAAGTCATGTTCAAAATAATGTTGCAATAAAATAAGTTTAATAAGTTTTTCTCTTACTAAACTTATATTATATGTTTTATCTAGAAAGTGTTTCTCTAATTGATTAGTTTCGCATTTTAAAGGTTCATTAAGATTAAAATTAAGATAAAATTTTAAAGGGTGAATAACCTGATTAATTAAGCTTTCATAACCTTGGGCGTATGCCCTATCCCAAATAGCTTCAGCTTGATGCTTTAATTCCTCAGGGTATTGTAATTCTTCAAAGGTACAATCAATATATGCGGATAGATAGGCGCCTACAAAATTACGAAGAATACTCAACCAATCTCTATTTCGAGCTGCATTCCACTCAAAATATAAGTTAGGCTTGATACTTTTTTCGAAAAAACGACTTTTCATTTAAACCCCAAAAATTTCTTATTTAATTTATTAAAGTAAATCTAATAATCCAATAGTTTATTTGCTATATGAAAAGCCCTTATAAAAATTTATATATAGGCTTTGAAAATTATTCAATTAATTTTATGTTACGACTACACATAATAGTTAAAAGTATTAAGTCACGTCAAAATGTAACATCTCAAAATGATTTAAGCTGGATATATATCTTTTTTGTATTTAGAGCTTTGCGTCATATTTGGATTAATAGGCGTATTCGGTTTAAACAGCCAAAAGTCAGGTAAATAATGAGAACTATCTTTTTGACAAATTAGTTTAAAATCAGGTAAATAACGCGCAGTATCTTTCTCAAATTTACTCTCATCAAGTTTTTTACCATAATTTGAAGGTTTATAAAATCTATGAATCGCAATCATCTTAACTCTACTTTCTTTTATAATTTCTCTGATAAAATAATGAGAGATTATTCTTTTAGTTGGTACTTCTGAATGATCTTCATAAATTAAGTCTTGGTTTTTAGCAATTCTAAAGTAAAATAATAACTCTTTCTTCATTTCAGCATTTGTAGGCGTGTAATGGCCACTCTCATTACTCACTAAATTCATTTTGCCATTTTCAAACTCAAAATAGCCTGCTGAGAGAACTTTTTTACCATTGCTCAGGTAAGAGTGATGGCCAACTTGTCCTTCCCCCGCAATAAATATTCCACCAGAGAGCGCTCTTATAAAAAGGTATCTTCCATGTGGTTTTATCCCCTGTGGTAAGTAAAAAACTCCATCCCTGTAGCTTAACTTACATAGAAGCTCTAACGTTATTGGGTTTAAATAATTACAAGGCTCATATAATTTTTGTAGCTCCCTTTGTGTTTTCCTTTCCTTGCGAAAATTAGGCTTTAATGAAATACCTTTTTTAAATTGGTGGCCTAGCATAAATCACCCTTAAAAAATTTAAGTGTATTTTAAAGTAAAAAACTTAAGGAAAGCTTAAAAAATATTTTTAAAAATATTAGGTTTGTTAAGTTGGATAGATAAACATTATTTGAAGAATATTAAACGATACAACTACATAAATTTTTGCATTTGAAAATTTTAATTAATAGAAATTATTATTTTAAATCAATATTATTCATATTTTCTTAATATATTTATGTAATAATATCTTTATAAATCTAAATCGTAGAATATTATATGCCTTTATCTAAGTCTGAAAAAGCTAAATTACTGCAAGAATATGCTAATCAACAGGAATTAGTATTACCAGTTAATCAAGTTTTTTGGGTAGAAAACAAAGAAAGAATTATTGATTTTTGTGTTGAAAATGATATTTATCTCTATAATATTGGTACATTAAAGATTAGTACAGCAATTGAACTGCTGAATGATTTAATTAAACATCTAGAAAAACAAAATATTGTTCTATGGGAAAATAACTTATTTCGATGGAAAGAGGTATTTAATCAAAAATTAGCAGAAGTGAAGAATCACTTATTTATTATGCATAATAATGCTTATGTAAGTGTTGCCGATCAATTTAAAAAAACAAAAAAGCTTGATCAAAGAACTTTATTAACTGTAAAAGACTTATTTGATTTATTAGATGATTCAAAATTTGAATCTCAAAATTTATTACGAGCAAAACCTTTTTCGCTCACAGAGTTATCTTTGCTAGAAATACAAAATTTAAGGCAGCTAATCAAGTCTAACCCCAATAAAGATTTATTTTTACCAGTACACCATGATGGCCATTGGTTTTACCTACTAAGAAGCAAAGGAGCATGGTCTTTACAAGACTCACAGCCATTTTCAACTAATAAAAATTTGACTCCCCGGCAAGAATCTATGTGAACTGAAAGCCAAATGTTATTAACAAAATTAATTGGTCATGAAATACAATTACCTTTTGATTCTACTGAAGAACAATTAAATGATTACGATTGTGGCACCCGAATGGTCAATGCGTATAGAAAAGCTGTGGATATAAATTACACGGAAAGTACACATATAGAGATATTACAGGAGTTACTTGAAAAACAGATGCCAAAAACAACGCAGCAACCTTTACCTAACGAGCTTTTTGACGATTTTTCTGCCGAAAAGGACATAGAACTAGAAGAAATTATTGCTAATTTAACGGAACAAGAGCTGTACATTATAGAGATTACTACTTCTGCTCAGATCGTTGAGGTAAATTTAGATTCTTATAAAGAAAATTTAAAAGAGTTATTCGTTGGTGTAAAAAAACAAGGCCTCTTTGCCAATATAAAAAACCCAATTGATATCGCAACCATTGATTTAACTGAGGCAAATATTGATGAAGGTGAATCCGATCAAGAATTTGCAGAACGATTACAAGAAGCAGAATTTAGAAAAGTTGGACTTAAGTAACTTCATAAAAACAATTTTTATATGTTAATTTAATCTAAACTTCTTATTTGTTATCCTATACGTTAATTAATGGCAAGGTTACTTTATAAATGTTAAAGACTCAGCAAATTAACATTTTTACCCAATCTGAATTTTATAATCTTACCTTTTCAGATTTAAGATTAGAGAGATCTGAAATTAATAATAAGGTATTTGAAAATTGTAAATTTGAAAAAACAAATTTTAACGAAGCCAAATTAATTGGCTGTAAATTTGTTGATTGTGAATTTTTATCATGTAATTTAAGTGCTGCTCAAATCATTAACTCGTCCTTTAGTGACACTGTCTTTTCAGAATCTAAATTAATGGGAATTAATTGGACGAAAGCAAAGTGGCCGCTTATTCGATTAACCAGCCCAGTTCAGTTTTATCGTTCAAATATCAGTTATTCCAGTTTTTATGGATTGGATTTAAAAGAAATCATTCTTGAAGAATGTATTGCACATGATGTGGATTTTAGAGAAGGAAATTTCTCTAAAGGAAACTTTATGCTAAATGATTTTGAAAGGAGCCTCTTTTTACACACTAATTTAAATTCGACCTCATTTATTGATGCAACAAATTACTCCATAAACCCTACTGAAAATGATATTCGCAAGGCAAAATTCTCAATACCAGAGGTACTATATTTATTACGTAGCTTTCAAATTGAGATTGAATAAATAATATAAAATCATTAATATTCTGTAAATTAAATGATATTGTTACTATCAAAATTTTAAATAAAAAATGCATTTTAGTAACTAAATCTATAGCTTTCTTTCCTGAAAATGATGAAAAAATTTATTACTTTGTCTTTTTTCTTTACATGTCTTACTTCTTATAGCGCCGTAAATCATATATTGGATTTAAGCTATTCATTTAATAAAAATACAATTTACTGGCCTACAGAAAAAGGATTTAATCTTAAGAAAATTTTTTATGGCTTTACCCAAAAAGGATATTTCTATTCTGCCTTTAAATTCTGTACTCCCGAACATGGTGGCACGCATATTGATGCTCCACGCCACTTTTCAGAGCAAGGACACACAGTTGATCAAATCTCATCCAATCAACTTGTTGGTAATGCCGTTGTTATTGATGTTAGAGCCAAGGCAAAAAATAATTCCGATTATGCAATTACTGTAAACGATATTAAGCATTTTGAGAAAAAATATCGCCTTTTAAAGGAGCAAGATATTGTTCTTTTTTATACAGGATGGGGAGAATTTTGGAATAACAAAAAAAAATATCTAGGGTCAGATAAAATTGGTGATGTCAAAAACTTACATTTTCCAGGGCTTTCTAAACAAGCAGCACAATACTTAGTAAATCGTAAAATAAAAGGGATAGGTATTGATACAGCCAGTATCGATCCGGGTAATTCAAATGATTTTTGGGCGCATAGGATTATCTTAAGCGCTAATTTATATGGAATAGAAAATGTAGCTTATTTACATTTACTGCCTATTTTAGGAGCAAAATTAATTGTAGCGCCTATGAAAATTAAAGGAGGTAGTGGCGCTCCTACGCGTATTTACGCCTTAATTTGAATAATAAATAAAGCAGTGTTTAATTATCAATTAACATAAATGGGAATATCATGAGAATTAAAAATGGATTTAAAGTTAGTGCTGTGTCAGCTTTTATAAGCTTACTATCTCTATCTACAATTGCTCAGAGTTCTTTACATACGGATGTCATGACCGCAGAAAGACAAGGCGCTAAAACGCCAGATGCAGTCTTGCAACGATTAAAAGAAGGGAATGACCGATTCGTTAGTAGAAAATTAAAAAATCGAGATTTGCTAGCTCAGGCTAATGCAACATCTGTCGCACAATATCCAGTAGCTATTGTATTAAATTGTATGGATGCTCGTACACCTCCAGAGATTGTTTTTGATCAAGGTATTGGTGATATATTTGCTATCCGAATTGGGGGTAATATTCAAAATAGCGATATTTTAGGAAGTATGGAATTTGGCACTCAATTAATGGGAGCTAAATTAATAGCTGTTATTGGTCACGCTAGTTGTGGAGCCATACGTGGTGCATGCCAAGAAGTTCAATTAGGACATCTTACGGCTTTATTAAATAAAATTCATCCAGCAGTAATACAAGCCTCTCGTAATAATAAAACAAAAGATTGCTCTAATTCACATTTTGTAGATCAAATAGCTGAATATAATGTTCGCTTAGTTATGAACCAAATCCAAACTCAAAGTCCCCTTTTAAGTAAATTAATTAAAGAGGGTAAGATTAAAGTGGTAGGTGGAATGCAAGACATTACAACTGGAAAAGTTAATTTTTTTAATTAAATTAAAGAAAAAACAAGGGAAGTTAAATGAATAACCGACTTCGTTCAACACGTTTTTTAGTTGCAATAGTTACTAGCCTCTTTTTAATCAGTACCATAGGTTACTCTGCCTCGCTTTACTATCATAATAAATTTATTTCTTATAATGATATAGGTGAAGGCAAATCTCTAGTGTTAATTCATGCTTTTCCAACAGATAAAAGATTGTGGTCACTACAAGAGAAGGGCTTAGCAAAGAAATTTCGAGTTATTAGCTTAGATTTGTGGGGCTTCGGTGAATCATCTTCTGTAGATGGCAGTACAATTTCTATGACTGATTATGCAGAGGAGGTACATCAATTATTGCATTACTTGCATATAGAAAAAGCAATTATTGGTGGAGAGTCCATGGGCGGTTACATTGCTCTTGCTTTTCTTGAAAAATATCCAAGCCAAGTTGAAGGCTTAATCCTTTCTAATACACAAGCCAATGAGGATGATTTAGATACCAAAGCTTCTCGAGAAAAATTAGCAGCTGAAATTATCAAAAAGGGAAGTGATAGTTTTGTTAAAAATTTTTTAACAAAGGCGCTATCTCCCAAAGCCGCAGAAGACACTAAGGCTTATCTTTCTCATATTTTAGTATCGCAAAAACCAGCAGCACTTGCCTCTGCTTTAAGAGGAATGTCTATCCGAAACAAAATGTTTCATGTATTAGCTAATTCAGACATTCCTATATTAATAATCACCAGTGATCAAGATATTGTTATTTCCTCTCAAAAAAGCGAAGAAATGCATGCGATTACTAAGAATAGCCAATTAATTACAATTTCTAATGCAGGACATTTATCAAATTTAGAACAACCAGAACAATGGAATAATGCTGTTATTAACGCATTTTAGAATAGCTTAACAAGCTTAATAAATGCTTATAATAATTAAAAATGACGGATAGTTTATGGATATGTTATATGTATAAGATTATATTTTTAATAGGGTGTTTCTTTATGAGTACTAATATCGCCTCAGCTAATACTAACAAACCTTATGATAATGCCTATAATTACTCTTTTAACACATTGGTTGGACAACAGCCTTTGCCTCTTAGTCAATTTAAAGGAAAAGTTTTACTCATTGTTAATACAGCTTCTAAATGTGGTTTTACACCTCAATATGCTAGTTTGGAGACACTTTATCAAAAATATAAAGCTCGTGGCTTAATAATACTTGGCGTTCCTTCAAATGATTTTGGTAGTCAAGAGCCCGGCACAGAACAAGATATTGCTGAATTTTGTCGAATTAATTATGGCGTTTCTTTTCCTATGACTGCGAAAGAAGTGGTTTCCGGTCAGGAAGCTCATCCTTTTTTTCGTTGGGCTAAACAAAAATTAGGATTTGGAAGTGCTCCAAAATGGAATTTCCATAAATATCTTATTAATCGGAAAGGGGAGCTGATTACCTTTTATTACTCAACCACAAAGCCAGATTCTTCAAGGTTAGTGAAAGCGGTAGAGAAGGCTCTTGATGAACAATAAAAATTAGCTAAGCATTATAGAATTCAAATTCTGCATAAAATGATTAATAATTTTTATCTTATAAATTTTAAACAAGAACTAAAATTAAATAAAGAATAACAGGTATAACTTTATGCTAGACAAAATGCAAAAGTTTCTTATAAAAAATATTGCCGAAATGGAGTTTGAATATAATTTAGGTGAACCACACGAACAATTTTACTTTTACTGTGCTCTAAAAAATATGCTAGATGGTCTTGAGTTAAATTTTGAAGAGCAAAACCATCTTGGCAATATAATTTACCGACAATACTTAAATCCTGAAGTTGCTTTAAAAGGAGAAAAATTAAATGATGCTGAAAAAAAAGAAGCCTCATTGGTATTTCAAATCTATTTATTAAGATGCTTACTACAGCAATTTAATAACCCAGAAAGTATTATACAATTTGTATTTGATATAGATTGGTTTAAGCAGCAACGAGAACGACTTACACAAGTTGCACAAACAAAACCACCTTTTCAATTTGAATTCAATAAATCTTATCCACATAAGGGAAAAATTTATATATTAATGCTTATAGTTGCTGCTTTAATTTCACTTTATCCTGTAAATTATTATGGCCAAAATAAAAAGGCACTTAGAGAATTAGGAATAGCTAAGGAAGATTTAGTAAATTATTCATTTATTGCTTTTGTTTTACTTTTTGCTGGTTTTTTTGGCTTAAAAGAAGGTGTTAGTTATTATCAGCAATCTAATACTTTTTTTAAAGAACAAAAGTCAGTTGCTGCAGATTTTGATTCTTTAATTGGAGAAATAAATAACTTAATTGAATATAATCAGTATAACCATTTAAAGCCCGGGCCTATTCGCTAGACCAGATTAAATGTTTCTTTCGAAAAGAAATTGTCATTTAATATTATTCTGCCTTCTCTAAACCAGGTGGCGAATGGAACCTATACCTAGCTAAGCTAAACTACTATAAAGAAAGTTCCAAAAATAAAACTGCTCGACCTGAATTTAAGCTTCTGTATAGTTGATACAATTCATTAATTATATCGTAAATGATTGGTTGATATAAAAAAATAGGATTTTTATGAAAATATATTAGACAAGTTTGGCATTAATTAACCTGAGAAAATTATATGAATGCTCAAGCTATAGAAAATAATCAACAAAAAATTGGTTTATTAATATTTGCTATAGCTATTGGTATTTTTACCTTGGCATTTAATGCCACAACGTTTTATAACTTAACACCGTTATTAATTAAAGAATTTAATTTATCAACAACTACCGCTCAATGGTTATTTAATAGTTATTTATTGGCAATTCTTGCGTTAGTCGTTATAGGCGGCAAGCTAGGAGATAACTTTGGCAGACGCACTATTTTTTTAATTGGCTCCCTAGTATTTGCTCTAGGTTCATTTGTCATTGCAATTGGTATAAATGGCTGGATGTTTATTCTAGGTCGGACAATACAAGGTTTAGGCGTTGCCTTCATTTTTCCTGGCTCCTCCTCACTGATTCGGGATAGTGTTCCAGAAGACAAACAAATTTTTGTTTTTGGTATTTGGTCAGCAGCTTCTGGCTTAGGTATGGCGTTAGGGCCAATTATTGGCGGGATAATAGCAGAATTACTTAATTGGCGAATTGTTTTTATAGTTAATATAGGTGTAATGGTATTTTCCTGTATTATTATTTTATTATGTGCATCTAATAATAAAAATATGTCAGTAAATCAAACTGACTTTGTTGGTTTAATTCTATTTATTATTAGCATTACTACTATCGTATTAGCGCTAGTAGAAGGTAATACTTGGGGTTGGATAAACATCAAAACCTTAAGCAGTTTTATGGTGGGTATAATATCTTTAGCGATTTTTTTATATGTAGAAACAAAAATATGCTATCCCTTGCTTAATTTAAAAAGTTTTACCAATCCTTTTTTTAGCATTGGTATTTCACAAACGCTATTTCCTAAAATTGCTATAGCTGCTTTACCTAGAGAAAAAACAGGAGAAGCATCTGGCATGGTTGTAAAGAGTATTTATGTAGGTGTTATTTAGCCATTTCGTTAGGTGGAATAATTTACCACCAAAGCACGCAGCATCATTTCACTCATATACTTGATAGTTATGAAGTTAGCTACCAATTACAAACACAACTTTACGATCAATGGGTAAATGCTAGTAGTAACTTCTTTCCGAGCATTCAACATATACAAGAACCTCTACATACTGCATTAATAACTGCAACTAAACATGCCGCTGTGACGGGATTTAATGCTATAGCTTGGTTAATTACTATTTTTTCCATACTCAATTTAGTGGCAGTTATGTTAATTTATAAATATAGAAATTGATAAATTATTTCTAAATAGGGTCGCTTGAGTTGATTTTTTTTGCGAAAAAAAAGTATATTTGCCTATATTATGGCAATTAAATCATTATTTCAGTGAATTTAAATAAAATTATTCAAATTAAAGCAAGAGACAATCATTGTTTAGAAGCAATTTATGCTACTCCTACAATTATAAATGGTTCAGGTCTCATTGTACTACATGAAATTTTTAGTCTAACTTCCTTTACTAATGTTTCAGGACCTGATTGTATAATTAGCTCTCTTCGCAATTCCCGCAAATTTACCAAGCACTATGATTCTAACCCTCCTTTATTAAGGTAAAAGGGCTATTTTGTTTATTTTTAGCTTATTTGTTAAATAAACAAATAAATTGACTTGTAATTAAACGATAAGTACTGGTACGAGATAGAAAGATGCAGTATAAAATAGAACGAGAATTTATTTTTGACATCCATGATATTATGGAGCCTTTACAAGCTCAAAGATTGCTTGTAGGTACTGCTGATGAGTTGGGTTTAGTCAGTGATCATGTACAAGATCTTTTCTGGCTACCACGTAAAAGTTCAAATGATGGTATCTTAACTATTGAATCAATGAAGTATAATCATTATGCTGAGCCTGCATTTCGATGGCAAAGAAGCGAGACTAAACGTTTGCGATTAACCACAGAGGGCTGGTGGGATTTTGATGATATTTCCTGTAAAGGAAAAGTACTTCCAATAACCAAAGATAATCTTACCCCTGAGCGTGTTCAGGAGTTAAAAGAGAAATTACAAAAAGACTACAAGCTCAATCTAAAAAACATGATTTATCCAGAAATAAAATGGGCTGACGAGAAGGCAAAGGCTGCCAAGTGGGCACTGGAAAATCTGAATAGTCAATTTACCAAAGTAGTGCCTGAGGATTCTCCGGTGAAAGGTATAATTAGAGGGCCTGCCACAACTGGTTCTAAATTCCTAGCACCTATGAGTCAAGATACATTACCTGTGATACGAGGTACATCTCCCTTAAAAAACCTATGCAAATTCCTGAAATTACGAAAAACAGAATATTTTATAGCGATAGGGATATGACCGAGGAACATATTAAACGACTTCTGGATAGAAAACTCAATTCATTAGATGAGTCTACACAGGAGGTATTACGTAAAACAGGTGATAAGGTCTGGTTCATACGCCGCGTTTACGAAGGAACTTTTTTAGTAGAATCGATGGCGTATGATCAAAAATCATCAAAATGGGAACTACAAAAGCCTGTACGTTATACGTTAACAAAAGCGGGGTGGGTGGAGAATTACCACAGAGAGAGATCTACTGGATTGGAAGAACTTATGCAGAAATATGGAGGAAGGATTTTAACGCCAAAGGTAACTGAGGGGGCGTTTCCTACATTATTAGCGACTTTAAATAAATTACACGGCTGTAAAGAAGAAAATAGAAGTAATCCTACTTTAACAGATCCTGAGGAGGTTAGTCTCTTTCCACCTGAAGGCTCAGTGATACCGTCAAAAGAGACGATTCATTACGATTACAAAGTAGATGAACAAGACAAGGGTAGAAAGCATACCTTTGAAGTAAACGGTAGTAATACAAATGCGTTTAAAAATTTCAGGGGGGATTTTTTAAAAACCCAGATTCTTTCAGACTTTAAATCCCAAATTAGTAAGGCAACCAGCTTAAAAGAACTAGAAAAAATTGTGAATACCTTAAAATATAAAGATAGTGATCCAAAAAACCAATTTACTCCTGAATATGAAGTTATTAGAACAGGACAAGGATGGGCAACAAGGAACTTAGGCCTGTCAACTTCTTGAGAGAAGGCGTTGGAGGCGATAATAAAAGACCAACAAACTCTTATAAAAGAATTAAATCAAACAACTAAGCCCGTGGTGAGACATGGTTGAAGGTTACTTCGCTAGAAGCGCTGGTTATATCAATCGCACCAACACAAAGCGATTTAGAACCAACCTTGACTATTTCTTAACGCAGGTTTTAATGACTGAAAATAAATGTATCACCGAGCGACCTAGCGGTTGATACAAACCACTAACGCATCACATTGTTAATAAATTTCTAAACATTGAGTTAATTTAGGGCGGTCGCTTTAGAGGCCGAGGCCGAGACTTTATCTTTAAATATAAGATTTTTCATGCAGCCTCCTTTCAGGAGGGTATCGACTTGCAAGTTTAAATTTTGCTCAAGGGTACTAACGCGGGATAACCAACTAATCGTGACATTACTTTTTCTCAATTATTATTGTTTTTAATGAGTTTGTAATACTTTGGTTAAAATATGGAAATATAATAGAAGTAGCAATTTAAAAAGGTAGGCTGAATAAGGGAAATTAGCAGTAAGGAAGTAAAAGAGTTATGAGTATCAAAAAACGGTCGTTTCTTGAGACTTAAATTAACTATTTAAAATTTGGCTAGCTAATTAAAATAGATTAATGCCGCAGTATTAATCTAAAATTTTATAACTTTATTTTTGCACAAAAGCGGTGAGGATGGGGCAGGGTTTGGAATCAGTCTTCTTACATTCTTTAATTAAATGATAAAGTGCATTTCGGGCTTCTTTAAGCTCAAGAATCTGGATATCGATTTTTGCAATCCGATTTTGAGCAATACCTCTTACACGCTCCCGATCATTTTGGGCGTCAAGCTCTAATAACTCTTTTATCTCCTTTAAAGTAAAACCGGCCTTCTTTGCTGAAAGAATGAATTGTAGACGACTAATGTCTTGCTCACCATAGCGGCGAATTTTTTTTGAACTAAATTCCTCTATGCGTGGGGGAATATTAAGAAGTCCTTGTCTTTGATAATAGCGAATCGTTTCTACTCCAATCCCACAAAGAGTAGCTAATTCCCCAATTGTTTTATTACTCATTATTTGACTCCGTACTATAGTACATACTCTATATTACTTATAAACCATGAATCAATGGAGTATTCAAATGAGTAATACAGCTAGAAAAGCAACCCTTTATCGTATGGTGATGCCAAAACACACCTGCCCTTATGGTCTTAAAGCAAAAGACTTATTACAACGGCAAGGTTATAGCGTTGAAGATAAGTGTTTAACTAGCCGTGAGGAAGTAGATGCTTTTAAAACAAAGCATGGCGTAAAAACAACGCCTCAAACATTTATTAACGGAGAACGGATTGGCGGATATGATGATTTACGTTCTTATTTTGGCAAAAAAGTGCAGAATCCAGACGAAAAAAGTTATCGTCCTGTAATTGCTCTTTTTGCAGTAGCCGCACTTATGGCACTTGCTACAAGCTATGCCTTTACCGGCTCAGTTTTTACAACAAGAGCTTTAGGCTGGTTTATTTCGTTTAGCATGGTAATCCTTGCGCTTTTAAAACTGCAAAATATTGAGAGTTTTTCAACTATGTTTCTAAATTACGACCTTTTGGCCAAGCGGTGGGTTCCATACAGTTATATTTATCCTTTTGCAGAAGCATTAGCAGGGATTTTAATGATTGCTGGAGCTTTTCACTGGATTTCGATTCCAGTGGCTTTATTTATAGGAACGGTAGGTGCCATTTCGGTCTTTAAGGCAGTTTATATCGATAGGCGTGAGTTAAAATGTTCCTGTGTTGGCGGCAATAGTAATGTACCCTTAGGATTTATTTCATTGACTGAAAATTTAATGATGATTGGAATGGCTTTAGCAATGTGGATTATGTAATGTAATGATAATCCCATTTAATTTTTGCGACATCATCATTCATTGATCTAGAGTAGAGATAACATTACAAATAAAATCGCCTGCATCAATGCTTCTGTTAGTTAAAGTTAAGTTGAGCATTAAAATTGAAATTGAGCTTGTTATGAGAAAGGTGGCTATTTAACTCATGAGTCTTAATTTAACCTGCTAGTTACTAATTGCTAGCTTAAATTTACTGTGCTAAGGTGGTTTACTGAAATTAGTGTTTTACAGGTTGTCTGCATTTTAGTTTTCTATTTGTAAATAATTAATGATTACAATAGAGGATTAAGTCATGAATCAACATACTATTTAAGTAGCTAATTTACCCTTTAATACTACGGAAAACGCAATTGAGACTGAATTTTGTAAGTTTGGTAAAATTGTTGAGCTTTATCTAATTAAAGATCGTTTCACAGGTTATTGTAGAGGAATGGGCTTAATCACATTTTCTTCTCAAAAAGAGGCTACCAATTCTTTGGAGATGCATGGCCAACAGTGGTCTGGACGAACCTTAAAGGTAACTCAAGTTCAAACCGTGCTCTTAACTTTTAATGAGATATAAAATAGCGTCATTTTCATGGTAAATTGCTCCTTCATTGTATCGCTTGTACTATAAGTATGGTATCAGTTATCGAGATTTAGAGGCAATGATGAAAGAACGCGGACTTGCATTAGATCAAACAACTGCTTATTGATAGGTCCAATATTTTGCGCCACTGTTAAAGCATAACTAAAGTAATATAAAAAACGTTACTTACACCGCTGGCACCTTGATGAAAAACCTATGACAAAGGTGAATGGAAATATTTATACAGCGATTAGTGAAAGCAGAAATATCATTGATCTTTATCTATTTCATCGCCACAATTCTAAAGGGGTTAAAATTTAGATATCTAGTCATAAATTTTGACAAAGATGTGGTCGTTACCCCATATACAGCCAAAATTAAGCTTCCCAGACATTTTTTTACTGTATTGTAGTAATTAGTTGCCTATTAGAATGATTAAGCCGTTATACAATTAGAGATAAGGGTTGAGGAGACCAACACTCTTAATAATAAGTTTTCATGTGCAATTTAAAGAATACCAACGTTTAAAAAATTCGTAGTTTTCCTTTATGATGTTTTTAAATAACTTAAGGAAATTACATGAAACGGATAATGATTGAATTGACTTGCTACTTGTTTTCGGTTTTTATTGCAAGCAATCAACTTTATGCGAGCACCTGCAAGCTTGCTAGACTTGATGTGAAGTCGCCTTCGCTAACGCTAATAGCCAACAGTCTTACAGATGTTATAACTTTAACAAATAAATCTACCTGTGTTACGGCTGCTAACGTTCGAGCAAAACTGCCTAATAGTTGGCTCGATGTCACTCAAGATGCAAGTGATTGTGTATATCTTGCGCCAGGACAAAGCTGTGAACTACGCTTTAGGCCAGGCCAAACTGATTATCTAGAAAAACCAATACAAATTCGAGGTAGTAATACTAAAACCGTAACCGTTCAAGCTGCAGTAAAAAGATTATTTATTTATATTGCAAATGCTAATGTTCCGAATAACCATCTAGGTAAAATTACTCGCTGCCAAATAGGCAGCAATGGCATATTAAATCAATGTAAAAATTCTAGGCTGGGAAGAGAAGGCTTCTTTGACATTGTTATTCATCCAACTGGTAAATGGGCCTATATTTCGGAGTTTTACTCGGGCGGTGTCTATAAATGTGGGTTGACTAGAGCGGGAACTTTAAGAGACTGTGGTGTTATATTGAATAATCGTCCTGACCATTCGCCACCTTCAGGTATCACCCTTAATGCTGTAGGTACATTAGCGTATTTGGCATATTGGGATCATATAACAACATGTCAAATTAAAGCAGATGGTCATTTAAGCCCTTGTAGGAATAGTAGTTTCATAAAAGGTAGTCCTCGAGAAGTAATACTAAACTCTACTGAAACTAATGCTTATATTAGCCTGCATGACCTTAACGCTATATTTAAATGTGGTATTGATGCTAATGGTGTAGTACATAACTGTAGCGAAGCAGTTAATGGCTTGGCCTTCGCTCCTTTGAGTATTACCTTGAATCGAGCCGGATCTCTGGCCTATTTAATAAATGAACTTAAGAACAGTATTTCCAAGTGCAACATAGAAACCAATGGCAATTTCAGTCATTGTATTAATTTAACGTCACCAACATTTTATCTGCCAAAATATTTAGCTTTTCATCCCATTGAGCCTTTGGCTTACATTACCAATTCAGCTACCAACGCTATTTCTACCTGCTTTGTTACTACTAATGGTGATTTAATCGATTGCAAGACCAATTTAGCTAATATGGATTATCCAATAGGCATTACTTTAATATTATTATAGAGGAACTATTGGGGTGTTCAAAAACTATAAGGACTATAGAAACACAAATTTAGCACGTAGTTCAGCTATAGAGATGAAATAATTGGTTAATAAAGGAGACTTCATTATCCGCTCCATACATCCACTTATTAAATTGTCCTTTTCAAAGCATCCGCATGATTTCAAATCCTTTAATCGTGTCATAAGCAGTTTTCATGGAGCGGAATCTTAAAACAGGATTGATAAGGCGTTTAAGCTTACCATGGTCAGATTCCAAACGATTATTAAGGTATTTTATTTGCAAATGAGTGACCTGTGGCGCTAAATTTCCTTCCTGTTTTAATTCTTTAATGGCTTGATTATAGGCTGGATTTTTATCGGTGTTGACAATGCTGACATCGCAAATTAGATTGCTTTTTATCAGTTTCTTTAAAACGTTTAGCCACTTTAGCGTTACGGCAATGAGACAAATAAAAATCAATGGTATTACCGCCTTCATCAATTGCTCTGTATAAATATTTCCATTTACCTTTGACTTTAACGTACGTTTCATCGAGATACCATTTTCTAGAATAACGTTGTTTATACCAATCTAATCTTTTCTTTAGCTCAGGCGCATAGCATTGTACCCAACGATAAGTTGTGGTGTGAGCGATTGATACAACACGCTCCTTTATCATTTCCTCTAAATATCTATAACTAATACCATATTTACAATACCAGCGTACATATTGCAGGATCAATTCACCATGAAAGTGACGCCATTTGAATGCTAGAGGTTTAGTTGAGCGCTTTTTTTGATTCTATTATTTAATCAAATTAGATTAAATTATAAACGAATTATTGCGCTATCTATTAAATTGGCAATTTATAATAACCAATTTAGGGGGCCAGGTGGAGGATCAAGTAGCATCCGTTTATTTAGCAATTGAGGTCAGTTTTGATATAATGGGTGGCACCGAACCATCTCACCCAAGTAGTTGGTAAAGAGTTTTTACCAATTACTTGGATAGGATTACTCATTACATTGGTGTCTGATTTTTTTAGAAATCAAAGCCTAGATAACAGGCTTCTTTCTGGACATCCTCTCCCAGGCTCATACTAAGAAGTGTATCTCTTTTCAGTTTCTTCAAACCAAGCATCTAAACTTAGCTGACCATTCACCTTTTCTTCACTTACGGACTGTTTTGAATTAAAAAATTGTAGCCAAATAATGCGATTGGTAGTGACAATGTCGTTTTCGCTAGTATGTTCGTGATTATAACTTGCCACTCGGTGACCTTCATCAAACAATTTTAAATTCATTTCTTTTAGTGCGTTCAATTCATCTCGCCAAGTGGCATCCGCACTTAGGCGCGCAAATACAGAATCACCGATTTCGTAAAGTTCCTTGCTACACCAATCAATCACATAAGCCTGAAAGGCACAGCGTTGATTTTCTGGTTGCTTAAGCTTTACTACCCCTAAATAAAATTTTTGAAAATTGTAAGTTTGGAAAATCCGATTTTATCGAAACCTACTTAACATTCTGCAAATTTATCCATTGTGAATCAGTATAGTGCAATTTTAGTGAAGCCCAATTCAGCAACATTCTTTTCCAAAAGCAATATCAAACGGCTAGTATCCTTCTTCTGTGGCAAAGGTTATTAGTGTTTAGGCATGCGAGGTAATGATTTAAATATCTGGCATTTACATTAACCCTTTACACCTCTTGTCGATCTATATATATACTTATTGTATATTCCTTAACTTATTAATCCAGGTATTTATTATCCTTTCGGAAAGTTACCATGCTATCGTTAGAAAATGTTACACCTGAAGAGTGGGAATTTGCAGAGCGTTATTTAAAGCCAGCTTCTGATGGAACAAAAATTAAGAAAACGAATTGGAAAAGAAAATATATTAATCCTACAACTGGGGTAGAGGTTAAGCTTAAACATTCTTTTATAAAAATAGAAGATAATATTTATACCATGGCCTCAGGAGAATATCTAGGGAAAGGTGCTTTCGGGAAAGTTAAACTTGTTAAAAATAAAGATAATAAATTATTCGCTATAAAAATTTCGCGAGAGATTAACTGGGATGAAGCAAAAATTTCAAGAGATCTAGGCATAGAAAAAGCACGACCAATTCAAATAATTGGTAGTTTTAAAAATTATCACCTCATGGAGTACTTAGGGACTAGTCTTTCAGACTTTCTAAGCGAAAATAATTTAAATGGATCTCAACGACTTGATCTAGCTTTACAATGCGTAGTGCAAGTAGATAATTTTCATAAAGGATATTCAGCTATTTCTAAAAGGAAACGGATTCATAGAGATATAAAGGAAAGCAATTTTGTAATTAAGGAGGGAAAAATTACTTTAATAGACTTCGGAATAGCAACAAATATAAAAGATAGCAATGAAATATTTTATGGTCAATATTGCGGCACACCTGGTTATATAGCACCTGAAGTAGAACAATATCAAACTTCCGTTAAATCTGATATATATTCTTTAGGCGTTGTTCTAGAGCATGTAAATAAAGGAAATAAGAACGTAGCTTATCTTTATACTCTAATGCAGAGTGAAAATCCCCAACTAAGGCCTGATTTAAATTTAGTAAAAATCTTTCTACTTGTAGAATTAAATAATTCTGATGAAGTCTTTTATAACGAATTAAATCTTACTGCAGGACAAGCCAAAGCAGTAACTGTAGCGATGCTATGCTCAAAATCAGTAAAATTATATGAAGAAAGCTTAATTAATAACATTAAAAATAACCCTCTTTTATGTCAAGTACTCACAATTTGTTATGATTATTTAAAAGATAAAGACCTGTTTTCATATCATGGAAAAAAGGCAACAGAAAAATTTGTTTCCAACCTATTAACAAATCCCGCTCTGCGTACAGAAGAAAAAATCAAGGCAGAAATTGATAATTATTTATTCGGAAAAGGGGAGTATGGTACATGGTATGGTGGTGCTTCTAGCCATAAGGAAGGATCGAGAATTTCTTATATGCAAAAAGGCGGATTATTTGCTTTAAAGGGCCACGATGACAAAAAGCAATCATCAGAGCGCTCTGCAGACGAATTAAAAGAACCATATCTAGACGTAAAACCAGATAATTAATACTCTTCTAAATTCTAGCTGTAAGTGCAATCAATCTCCTATAACTATTTTTTTATTAATAGATAATTTGATAGAGAGCCATTCGTTTTTAATTCATAGTTTGTTATGTAGGAATTGGGTAGCCTTCTATTTTAGCAACCGCTTCTGACCACTATTTTTCATTCGCACTCGGTGGAAATTGTTTATCCCCGACTATAAAGAGATTTCATTGTGCTTCACTTAACTCAATGTCATATTTATAGGACATAAAAAGATTAGCACTTGCGACGATTCCTTTAGCAAAATCTGCAGGTTCCACCCGTCTTGATTTTTTATTAATAGTAATAGGGTGGCCATAAAAGGAAGTATGATTCTCTAACATATTGTAGCAAAAATTAAAGCGAACACTATTTACAAAGCCTACAGCGGGCCATAAATTATAAAACTCACCTTCAGCTTGTCTAAATTGCTTGTCAATTTTTCGCAGCACTTCCTGCCCTTATACCCTTTACCATTTTTCTTAATACAAAGGGGCTATCGCCAAATCAACTTTTAAGCGCGCATCAAATTTGCAGTGGCAGTATAAAGTTTCACGTTGGAGTGCAAAAACAATTCGTGCTTGTTTCGTAGCCTGAGTAAACGTTTTAGGTGGCAGTGCTAATACAAAAAAAGACAAAATCAAAATAGAAGCAAAGCTTAGTAAAATGAGTTTTTGAAGTCATTAAAATAAACCATTTAAAAGTAAGTTATCCTTTTTGAAACCTAGCATGTAAAAATTTAAATCAAGTATATGAAAGTTTAAAAGTCGAGGAATATCCTAGCATTTAAACTCCTAATAGGCGTTCAATTTGATAATTTCTACGAGATATACTATTTCTTTTAATTGCGGTAAAGCATTTACTGATTGATTTGTTAAGATATATTTTACTTATCCTTTTATAATTGGACTACTACTTGAAGTTATGTCTTTGCAATCCTTATATTATTTACAAAATTGCCTTAAATAAATTGCTAAAGTAGTTGTTAATTAATTTTTAAACTGGCTTTCTACTTAGCTAAAAGTTAAGTGATAACAAATTATTTGACATCTGTGACTTAAAGGAATCTA